>DATFVA010000389.1:0-4191 GCA_035260565.1 Ignavibacteriaceae bacterium
AACGATATCTCCCGTGATAAAATGGCACAGGCCACAGGGCTTTTCAATACGATACGCCAGGTAGGAGGAAGTTTCGGCGTGGCGATTTTAGGAACACTGCTGACAAGGAGAGTAATTTTTCATTCCGCAATGTTCAGCCAGGCGGCCGATCAGTCGTCAACTGCTTTCCAGCATACAGTATACGGTCTGAGAAATTTTGTTCAGCAGACAACAGGAGGTTCGGGCACAGAATTAATGGCAAGAGCAAAAGGCTTGATTCTACAGAATATTTCTGCGCAGGCTTTTGTCAGAGGAATTGATGATGACTTTTTCATCGGCGCCCTGATAACCCTCCTGATTCTTATCCCCCTCTTTTTCCTCAAATATAATAAGAAGAAAAAGGGACAGAAAATTGAGATTACAGAATAAATATGAAAACAGGAAATTCAATGTCTAAAAATAAATTTAATAAAATAATTCTGATTCTAACTGCAGTAGTCCTTCTGATGCCATATAGTAGTTATTCACAGTCAAACCAGTCTGAGCTGACGCTGGAAAAGGCTATTCAGATGACGATAAATAACTATCCCCTGATAAAGCAGCAGCAGGAAAAACTAAAGGCTGTGGATTATAAGATTGAACAGCAGAAAAGTTTTTTCTATCCGGATGTTGAAGGTCAGGCAAGTTATTCAAGAATAGGTCCGCTCCCCTCTTTTAATTTCGGAGGGGAGGCACTCGTGCTTGCCCCGGCAAATAATTATAACCTCAACGTTGTATTAAATGAACAGCTGTATGATTTCGGTCGCCGGAGTGCTTCAGTTGACCTGGTAAGTTCTTACAAACAATCAGCTGCCGACAACGTTGACCTTGTAAAATCTAATCTTTCCTATCAAACCCTCCGGATTTTTTATTCAATTTTATTTATTAAGAAAGCTATTGCTGTAAAGGATACACAGGCTGCGGCATTAAATGCTCATCTTAATGTGACCAATAAAAAAGTGGAAAGCGGCTCAGCCACAGATTACGATGCTTTAAGCACACAGGTGAGGATATCACAGGCACAGAGTGAAAAAATTGAGCTGCTTAATCAGCTTAAACAGCAGCAGATAGCTCTTAAAGAACTGCTCGGGATAGAACAGGATACCTCAGTAGCAGTTACGGGCGATTTTTCTGCGCCTCCCGCCGTAACAAACACTGATTCACTTGTTCAAATTGCTTTTCAAAAAAGATCCGAGCTGAAACTCGCTGAAGATGAACTTAATACCTCGCACCTGCAGGAACAGCTTGCCGGCCTCGGCGATACACCAAGCCTGAATGCCATGTTAGCTTATGGTTTAAAAAACGGATATGAACCGAACCTGGATGTGCTGAGAGGAAACTGGGTTGCGGCAGTATCTGTCAAAGTTCCTATCTTCAATGGATATTTAACAAAGTATAAAGAAGGTGAGGCAAAAGTCAACAGTAATGTATCTGAGCTCAACATCGCAACGCTTAAAAGAAATATAATTTCCGATGTTCAGCAGGCTTCGTCGAACCTGAATTCAAGTCTTGAAAAGCTTAATTCAACCCTCACACAGGTAAATTTTGCAGAGCAGACTGTACAGCGTGCCGAAAGCCGGTATAGCAGCGGCGTTGGTACAAACCTCGACTTACTTGATGCAGAAACTTCTCTTGCCGAAGCAAGGTTCTTTTACCTGCAGGATTTATATAAAAGTATCCTTAGCTCGTACCAGCTGCGGAAAGCAGTCGGGGATGTTATTTATTAGGTCGTCAGGCAAAACTTTTATTTATTTCAAGATGACTGTGAAGTGAAGCCTTTAGATAGGCTTCCTTCATAACTTTTATTGCCTTCTGAAGACCGAACTTTAATTCATCACTGGCTTCTGTTCCCGACTCCCTCAATTCCGCCATCCTCATTTCAACTAGTTTCATTTCCGGATGAAGTATTTCGGGAGTTTCACTCCAGACTGTTTTTAGTGATGCATGCGTCTCGAGAAGTCTCGATTCGAGCTCACTGAACCTCTCATTCCATTCAATTAATTGTCTCTGCAGATCTTCGAAAATGATTTGTTGTTTATCCATGATGCCTCCCCGGTAATTTAATGGATAATGACACTACAGCAGGAAGTTTATTTGCTTATAACAAGAATTTATCTTGTTCTGAATTAAAAATCAAATTATTAATGTTATTATATTTGAGTTGTAATAATTATTCATTTATAGATACCGGGGAGAAAAATGGAATCTTTAGAAGCGTTAAAGACACGAAGAAGCATCCGAAAATATCAAAACAAAAAAATTTCAGATGAATTAATAAGTGAGATAATACATTGTGCTATGTATTCACCTTCGGCTTTCGACTACCAGCCGTGGCACTTTGTAGTAGCAGATAAAAAAGAAATATTTGAGGATATCCTTAAAGCCGCTTCACACGCAGAAATGATCAAACAAGCTTCTCATGCAATCATAATATGCGGCGACAGGAATCTTGAGGAAAATATTGGATTACTGATACAGGATATCTCAGCAGCAACTGAAAATTTACTACTAGCTGCACATTCCTGCGGGCTTGGAGCTGTATGGGTTGGTATTTACCCATTTGAAGAGATAGTTAATGGCATTAAAGTACTCTTTAAATTACCTGAGAATATAGTACCGATTTCAATGGCAGTGGTCGGCTACCCTGCTGAATCTCCTGCCCCTCCCGAAAGGTACAAAAAAGAAAGAGTGCATTTTAATAAGTGGTAGCAATTAATTGCAGGATTATAAAATTACAGAATTACAAGTTTGAATGACACCTATAAGCTTACGTGTATCCTGAACTTGAACTTGAACTTGCACTTGAACTTGAACTTAAACTTGAACTTGAACTTGAACTGAACTTGCTGTTAATCGAAATTATCACACAGAAAAGGCTGCCCCAAAATAATTTTTATTGTAAAACTTATGGACCAGCCTCTTTCACATCTTACACCAGGTTGTTATTTCAGAAGAAGCATCTTGTTTACCTTAACAAAACCTTTTGCTTCCATCCTGCATAGATAAATTCCTGAGGCAAAGTTAGAGCCATCGAATTTTAAAGTATATGTGCCGGCATTCTGGTAGCCGTCGACGAGTACTTCTACCTGTTTGCCGAGTGCATCATAAATGGTAACCTTAACATTCGATGCTTCGGGAACTTTGTACTCTATGTTCGTAGCTGGATTAAAAGGATTCGGATAATTCTGCGACAGATCGAATTCGTGCGGAAGATTATTCTGGTTGTTGCCTACAGCTACCATACCGCCGAGTGCCTCAATGGAAGCTTTCAGAATTCCGTATACGAATGAAGGATTGTGAATTCCCAGGCTTCTGTCTTCTTCAACCATTAGATAATCATAAGCCGCCTGTGCTTGGGTTAATGTAACTGATGAATCTGTGACGGCAACATTACCGTTTGCATCCTGGGGAAGAAAAGTCTTCAGCTGGTTTAATAATCCCCCTACTTCTATCTGCAGCCCGTTTGCAACCCCGTCACCGTCAAGATCGGCATTTCCGTTTACGTAGTATTTCTTATCAGAAAATTTATCTCCAATGTTTCCATGGCAGGGGGAACAGGCTGCAACATTATCAACACTATCGTGCGACATACTGAAAGTGTGGGAACCCACGAGTATTACATCACCATACGGATCAACTGTCCCGGGATACATATGACATGTAACGCATGCATCCCCGGTTTCTGCAAGGTGAGGAGAGGAAGGAATATTCTGTCCGTATGTCACTGCATTTTTACCCGAGAGAATATCTGCCTGTGGACCATGATGAGGTCCGTAACGCGAGCTGAGGTTATTGAGATAATCATTAGTATACTCTACAGCAGCCTCGCGTGCTTTATGGCAATTCATACATATGGTTCCGTTTCCGCCTCCCTCTACAGTTTCACCATCTGTTAGGGTAACCTCCATTGTCCTTAACTGATGTGGATTTTCAACGCTATGCGGATCATGGCAGACTGCACAGGTGATGGGAACTATTTTTGAGAGATTCTGGGTTATGGGCTGTTTTCCGGATTCAATATATTCAACAAAACCTGCACCGTTATGACATTGTACGCATGCTGCCCTCGTCATCCCATGTTCGAATGTTGCATGTTTGGAAGTTCTCCATTGCGATGGGAATACGTGATGTCCTCCGTCGTGGCACCATGCACAGTTCTCAGCAGCAAGAGTA
>DATFVA010000390.1:0-15649 GCA_035260565.1 Ignavibacteriaceae bacterium
TTCCACCTGAGATAGACAGGATAATCTCCAAAGCTCTCGAGAAACCTGTTCAGAAAAGGTACCAGACCGCAGAAGAATTTCTTGAAGATGTAGACCATGTGTTTGAGCATCTGACAGTTGTGGATGTAGAGGAGCCCCAGGTTTTCCAGAATAAACGGAAGGTCTCAAAACACTTAATTAAAAAGGCATCACTTACATTCGGCATCTTGCTGATAAGTGCAGTTCTTTTTTATTATTTCTACAGCAATATCTCCAGTCTCATGAGAGATAAAAATCCCGCTGGCGGCACCGACGACAACGGTGGAGTAACTTTAACATCGAATACGACCGGCATTATTCATTCGGGATGGAAACCGGTAACGCTTTCTACAGGGACGACCTTAAATTCCATAAATTTTGTTAATCCGCTTGTCGGCTATGTCTGCGGGTTCAACGGACTGATATTAAAAACAGAGGACGGCGGAAAGACCTGGCAGAAGAATACTTTCGACAGCCGTGTTAATTTCTTTAACGTTCATTTCCTTACAACGGAAAGAGGGTTTATTACAGGAGATAACGGGACAATCATTTTTACAGATGACGGCGGCAGGAACTGGAAAATTCTTAATGCGTACGTAAAAGAATCCATATTTGACATTTGTTTTCTTAGTGATAAAAAAACAGGATTTATGGCCGGAAGCCACGGAACAATTCTTAAAACCCTGAACGGCGGGAATACCTGGTACCCGGTTTATACGCCTACCAGGGAATTATTGTACAGCATCAGCTTTAAAGATGACCGCAACGGGTTTGCTGTCGGCTGGAATGGAACTATTCTGAAAACCACAAATTCCGGCCGGTCGTGGAAACAACTTGAAAAGCTGACGAATAATTATCTAAGGGATATTACATTTTTAGATGAAAACAATGGATTTATTTCCGGAGGCGGGGGTATTGTTCTGAGAACTACCGACGGCGGCGATAGCTGGGCGGAGGTTCCCTCAAACACAATGTCCGGGCTGTATTCAATACATTTTGTAGATAATAAAGATGGCCTGATACTGGGAAGCAGAGGAGAGATACTTGTAACGGATGATTCGGGTGCCAACTGGAAGTTAACACAATCGGGCAACTATGCCACATTAACTGATGCCGCAGTCACCGGTGAGGATAAGATCTTTGTGATAGGTTTTAATGGTACAATGCTTACAAGCCAGGCGATGCAGTAACCTGATATAAACAAATCATCTGTTTTCCCCTCAAACTTTAATCTAATATTCCTTAATTTCTTTATTAAAAATTTTCTATTTGTGAGGTTGAAGTGGACAAATTTGTAATTAAAGGCGGCAGGAAATTAAAAGGCTCGGTCGAAGTTAGCGGTGCCAAGAATGCTTCACTAGCATTAATGCCCGCATCTCTCCTTGCGCAGGGTGAATCCATCCTTTCGAATACGCCCGAACTGAACGATGTTTACACAATGATAAAGCTCCTTACTTTTCTTGGTGCTGAATGTTCATTTGAAGGACATACCCTTAAGGTTAACACTGGTAACATTACATCACTTGAAGCACCCTATGAACATGTTAAAAAGATGCGTGCTTCAGTGTATGTACTGGGGCCGCTATTAGCGAGGTACGGAAAAGCTAAAGTCTCACTTCCCGGCGGATGCGCGTGGGGACCGCGGCCGATCAACCTTCATCTTGAAGCACTTGAAAAAATGGGGGCTGAGATCGAACTCGATTCAGGGTACATCATGGCCAGTGCAAAAAAGCTAAAGGGTGCAAAAATAAACTTCGATATTTCCTCCGTAGGTGCAACCGGTAATACGCTAATGGCAGCTTCTCTTGCAAAAGGAAATACAGTCATCAATAATGCGGCTATGGAACCTGAAATTACTAACCTTGCCGAATTCCTTGTAAAGATGGGGGCAAAAATCAGCGGGATAGGTACATCAACCCTTGAGATTGAAGGTGTTAATGAGCTTTCATCTGTAAATATGGAAACTATACCGGACAGGATAGAAGCCGGGACCCTGCTGGTTGCAGGCGCCGTAACGGGAGGCAATATTACTTTGAAAAAGATCCGGCCCGGATACCTTCAGGCAGTTATTTCAAAACTGGAAGATAGCGGATGTACTATTACATCAGGTGATAATTCTATCAGCTTAACAAGGGCAGGCAGGATCAAACCTGTAAACGTATCCACTTCAATTTTCCCCGGTTACCCCACTGATATGCAGGCTCAATGGATTGCATATATGAGCCTTGCTGCCGGTGTTTCGACAATTACCGATACGATCTATATTGATAGGTTTAAGCACGTGCCCGAACTTCTTCGTCTTGGAGCTGATATTACAGTAAGCGAGAATAGTGCTGTAGTCAAAGGAGTAAAACAGCTCAATGGTGCAAAGGTTATGTCGACGGATCTGAGGGCAAGTGCTTCACTGGTACTTGCGGGACTGGCTGCCGAAGGCGAAACAGAAGTATTAAGAGTCTACCATCTCGACAGGGGATACCAGAGGATAGAAGAGAAACTAAAATCACTGGGGGCGGAAATAGAAAGGGTAGCGGGAGCTGAATACTAAATTGCCCTCAATGAAAAAAATAATTAACGGAAGGAATTACCTGGCCTGTTATCTAGGTCTGGTTATTCTTTTTAATATTTTACTGCTGGAATTTCCACTGACGAATGTATTCGGTTTTGAATTCTCGGTGCTCAATTCTTTTTTTCTGGTTTTGCTCTCGGGATTCTACACACTTTCTGTAATAAAGAACCATAGCATTCCCCGCGAATTCTTCAGGATAACTTTATCCGCCTTCCTGTTTTTCCTGTTGATACCGCTGGTTATTTCAATTACACACGACCAGCTAACGGTAAGCTGTTCGGTGTGGGACGGGCTACTATTCTACACTTTTATTACTATACCCTCTGTAATTATCGGGGCGGCACTTGCACTTCTGTCCGTTCTTATTTCCCTGAAATTCAGACACCTGGTGTTTATAATAATTTTTCTTGGTGTTCTCTCAATTACCTTCTTTGAGCTGTATTATAATCCGCAGATCTATTTTTACAACCCGGTTTACGCATATTTTCCGGGGACAATTTACGATGAAGCAATAAGAGTTGATCTGAAATTAATGATTTACAGGTCTCTCAATCTTCTTTTCTTCGGGTCTGTCTATATTATATCTGCCTATGTATTTTATAAGAAATCGGTTATCACTAAAAAACTTATCATATATCTGGCTCTGCTGGCTGCTGCAGTATTTCTTTACCTGTCACCCGATTTCGGATATTCAACTACCCAGAACAAACTAAAGAATGTACTTGGAAAACTGGTAAAGACAGAACATTTCGACATTTATTTTGCAGACAATATAAGCAGCGACCAAATAAAGATTATTACACTTAACCACGAATATTATTACAATCAGCTCGTTAAGTTTTACCAAACGGTTCCGAAGGAAAAATATATTTCATTTATTTTCAGGGATGACGCTCAGAAAAAGAAATATTTCGGTTCTGAGAATGCGGATGTTGCAAAACCCTGGCTGAAGGAAATCTTTACGATTGGAGACAATTACAATTCTTCATTAAGACATGAAATAGCTCATTGTTTTGCCGGCGAATTCGGGTGGAGCATATTCAGGGTGGCGGATAATTTCAACCCTGCCCTTATTGAAGGAGCCGCGGTTGCAGGTGCGCCGGAATATGATCTGAACAACATTCATTATATGGCTTCACTTGCGTATCAAAACGGCTACAGGATAAAACTGCAGAACTTGTTTGAAGGATTGAACTTTTTCGGCCAATCCTCCGGGTTATCCTATATCTATGCTGGTTCTTTCTGCAGCTACCTTATCGATAAATACGGCATAGCGAGTTTTAAAAAGCTGTATGCAGATGCTGATTTTAAACAGACATATAATAAAGACCTGGACAGCCTAGAAAGTGAATATTTCAGGTTTATTTCAGTAGCTTATAAAACAGACAATCCCTCCGAAGCAGATTATTATTACGGCAGGAAGCCGATAATTTATAAGACATGCCCAAGGTATGTAGCCGACCGGCTTATAAAAGCCTGGAATTACTATGGTGAAGAAAATTACACGGAGGCATTAAAAATATTTTCTGAAGTTCTTGAGATGACGGATAATTATTCTGCTCTTATGGGATATGCACATTCATTATTTGATTCCGGCAGCAGATCAGAGGCAATTGGATTCCTGCAGGAAAAAATCAGTAATTTTAAAAAGACCTCCTATTATTACAATATCGAATTTAACCTTGCTGACTTTTGTTCCCAGGTGCAGGATTCAACCTGTGCTGATTCACTTTACAAAAATATAATTTCACAAAATCCCAACAGGACATTATATTACCTATCACATTTGAGGGAAAATTTAATTGACTCAGATTCCCTTATAGTTCCTTACCTCAAGGGAAGTGATGTAGATAAGTACTTGATCGTGACAGGGTTAAACGATAAAATTTATGATTATTTTAGCATCCCGGTTATGATTGATCTTGCACAGTCGCTGGGTGAGAGTTATGAGCTATTCGTAAAGATGTTTAATCAAACCATTGTAGTGAATAGCTATCAAAGCAGCTTTGCCGTATACAGGCTTTCGATTTACCTGCTGGCTCACCTGGATTTTACCAGGGCCCGTAAAATGGCTGCGCTCTCGATGAGGTATGATAAAGATAAAAATTTTAATTTTGTATTGAGAGAAAATTTTAATAAGACGGACTGGCTTTACGAGAACGGAGACAGGATATTTTCATCAATAAATTTTAAGTGAACTATATGATCCTGGAGAAATCTGTGAATAAACACATGAAAGCTGCAGCGTATTTCCTTGGATTCATTTCTTTTGTGCTTTTTGTCTATATCCTGATGGCACTTAGTGAGATACTGGTACCGGTAACAATAGCAGTCTTTCTTACTTACCTTTTTCATCCGTTATTGGCTTACCTGCATAAACAGGGTGTACCAAAATGGCTGGCCCTGGTGATGATATTAATAGTGGTTGCTATTATAGGATATTTGACGGGACTCCTTTTTATCTCTGCTGTCAGCGATCTGCCCGATAAATTTCTGTCTTATTCGAAAAATATATCGGGTTTTTTTTCAGAAATACTCAAACCGTTTGATGTTACACTGCGGGAATTCGCCTCCTGGATCAAGGTAGACATCAGGAAACTGAACGTTTCTACACTCTTTGAAAAACTGTTTGAAGCAGGCGTAATTCAAAACCTCTTTAATTCACTTTCATCCATGCTCGGCGATTTCTTCATTGCTCTCATTTTCTGGGTGTTTATGATGATTGGTAAAGTGAAATTTGAGGAAAGACTCGGGGTTGCTTTTGCTGAAAAAAAATATGCAGTTCAGGAAAATCTGAACAATATTAATATTCAGCTTCAATCATACCTGATAATTAAAACAGTTCTCAGCCTCATATTAGGTACCATTGTGACTGTTGTTCTGATGATTTACAATATTGATTTTGCGATATTGTGGGGACTACTGACTTTCGTTTTTAACTTTATTCCTAATATCGGGGCTCTGATAGCAACTATAGGTCCCATCGTAATTGCACTGCTCCAATACGGACTGGGTCTCACATCAATTTCATTAGCCGCAGTCCTGTTCATAATGCATAATATTGTCGGAAATCTTATCGAACCGCATTACCTTGGCAGACGTATGGACCTTAGTCCTGTCTTCGTTCTTTTTTCCCTTATCTTCTGGGGTTGGGTATGGGGTATTGTCGGAATGTTTCTTGCCGTGCCAATTGCTGCAGCGATGAAGATTCTGTTCAGCAACATTGAGCCTTTGAAGCCTATTGCTATATTGATGGGGAGTAAAGCCCACAACCTGAATTCTATAATTATGGAACCAAAGAATATTCATGAAGAGCAGTAAAAAGATTACAAAAGACCTCATAAACTTTGAATTGGAACTTAAAAAATATCCCTTTATTAAATCTGCAACCGATACCGCGGAAGAAAAAAACTATGATATTTTTATCGTCGGGGGTTTTGTACGCGACCTTATTCTTCAAAGGGAAAGAGACGAGATTGATTTTCTAGTAGTCGGCGACGGTGAAGTATATGCCCGGTCGTTTGCAGAAAAACTGGGTGTAGAGAAGATTGATGTATTCAGGAACTTCGGTACAGCTCATTTTAAATACGGCGATTTCGATCTTGAGTTTGTAGGAGCAAGAAAGGAATCGTACAGCAGAGACAGCCGGAAACCCGAAGTAATTGCGGGCACTTTTGAAGAAGATATTTTAAGGCGCGACTTTACGATTAATACCCTTGCCGTCTCACTTTCGAAAAAAGATTTCGGCACTCTGGTCGATGAATTCAAAGGTCTGGAGGACATCAAGAAAAAGATAATCAGGACGCCGCAGGAGCCGTTAAAAACATTTGATGATGACCCCCTGAGGATTTTAAGAGCCTTCCGGTTTGCCTCGCAGCTGAAGTTTAAAGTTGACGATTCCGTGATGGAGGCCGCGGGGGAGATGAAGGAAAGACTGAGAATTGTATCGCAGGAAAGGATCAGCGATGAATTCCTAAAGATACTTGGATCGCAGAAACCTTCCGTGGGATTAAAATTATTATATAATTCAGGAGTAATGGAAATAGTCTTCCCTGAGGCTGCCACGCTTGGCGGCGTAGAACAAAGAAAAGATTATCACCACAAGGACGTTTTTCTGCATACCTGCGAGGTAGTTGATAATATTTCCAGGGTTACCGGTGATGTATGGCTTAGGTTTGCTGCTTTAGTGCACGATATTGCCAAGCCGCAGACAAAGAGATTTGTGGAAGGGACGGGTTGGACATTTCACGGTCACGAGGAAATGGGTGCCCGGATGATGAAATCGATCTTCAAAAGAATGAAGCTGCCGTTTTCAAAACTTGAGTATGTTGAAAAACTTGTGCGCCTTCATCTAAGACCAGTTGCACTGGCAAAAGAAGAAGTTACAGATTCCGCTATCAGGAGGTTAATAGTATCAGCGGGTGAAGACCTTGAAGATCTGATAACACTTTGCCGTGCAGATATAACAAGTAAAAACCGGGATAAAGTGGACCGTTACCTTGAAAATTATGAAAAAGTAATGAAGAAGGTCTGGGAAGTTGAAGAGAAGGATAAACTAAGGGCATTTCAGTCGCCGGTAAGGGGCGATACCATAATGGATGTATGCAATCTCAAACCTTCAAAAAAGGTAGGCGAAATAAAGCGGGCCATAGAGGATGCTATTCTTGACGGCGAAATCGGGAATAATTATGAAGAGGCCTATCAGTATCTTCTAAAGATTAAAGACAGGTATATCTGAGAAGGGAAAATGGTTTTGCGGTACTGCATAGAACGGGTATAAAACTTTTACCGCACATGTAATTATTCTGCCGTTTATACTTAAAATTTTATATACAACTGAAGATAATCTATTTTTGTAGGGAATTCTTTATATGTTCTTTGCAAATAAAGAAAATATCGAAACTTAAGTAACTTAATATAGTGTCTAAGTGTCTAAAGAAAACAATAAAATTCTGATTCTCACAAATAATTTGTCGGGAGAAAAATAATGCGTTTAATTCTAAGCTTAATATGTCTGATAACATTTACTTTTACCTCGTATGCACAGAAGACGTTAAGCCTTGATGAAGCAATCAATGCAGCTCTGAATAAGAATACCACTCTCCAGAAGAGTGAAAATACGATTAATACATATGAGTCGGGTGTAAAAGCAGCATACGGAAATTTTCTGCCTACACTCGGGGCTTACGGCTACTGGAACTGGACAAAGGCCGAAGAAGCAGGCGGAAGTGTAATTATCCAGGGATCAGTTTTTAATCTTCCTACATCAACCTCGCAGAGCAGGAATTATACGGTTGGAGCGAGCAGCGACATTACATTGTTTGACGGGCTTTCAAATATTGCCACGCTTTCACAGTCGCAGAACGATCTTGAAGCCGGTCAGCTCAGTCTTGAAAGACTAAAACAGGATATAGTCTTTCAGACTATTTCACTCTTCTACGATGTAGTAAATGCAAAACAGCTTCTCAATGTAAAAGAAGATGATGTGAAATGGAATCAGAAAAACCTTGAAACCATAACAGAAAGAAATAAGCTCGGTGCTGTTACACTGGCTGATGTGTACAATCAGCAGGTTCAGGCAGGCAATGCTGAACTGGCATTGATTCAGGCTAAAAATGATCTTGAAACTGCAAAGACCGATCTCTTATATTACCTGGGACTTGATGTTCTGGAACAATATGAATTCGAAGAGCCTGCTAATGCTGAAACCGGGACTTCCGGCACCCTGAATGAAATTGATTATAAGGACATATCGGAACTTGTTTCAAAGGCACTAAGTACCAGGAGTGATTATAAAAGTGCCCAATTAAGCCTGAAAAGTGCTGAAAACGGCATTACAATAGCACAATCCGGTTATTTCCCAAGGTTAACGGGAAGTATAAGCTACCAGCTTAGAGCAGATGCAATTGAAAATTTAAATGACTCGAAATATCTGAATGTAAGTGCTACATTAAGTATACCGATTTTCTCGGGTTTTTCTACAGAAAACCATGTTGAAATTGCAGAAGTCAACGCACAGAATAAAGATATCGAGCTTACAGAACTTGAGAGGAATATCAAACGGAACCTTCAGAAAAATTATCTTGATCTGCAGGCGGCTGAGAAAAGTCTGAGCGTAAATGATAAGAACGTAAAAGCTGCTGAAGAAAACAGAAGAATTGAAGAGGAAAAATATTCCCTCGGTTCCGGAACACTTCTTAATGTTCTTATCGCGAATTCTAATTACACAATTGCACGCACTAACTTTATAAATGCAAAGTTTGCATACGTGGTTCTGAGTGAACAGCTAAGGTATTACCTCGGCATCCTGAACTTTAAACAGTACGAATAACAAAATATTTGAAAATAAATTTATTATCGGGAGTATTTTCTGATGGCTAACGGGAAAACAAAAAAATCAAAAAAGAAGCTTTACATTTTCGGCGGAATAGGAGTGCTTGTAGTTGCCCTTATCCTGATTGCATTAATAGGAGGCAGCAAAGAGGAAATAATTCCTGTTCAGGTTGAAAAGGTTGTAAAGCGGGATATTACACAGACAGTCTCGGCTACAGGTAAGATCAACCCGGAATTCCAGGTGGTAATTACTCCTGAAGTTACGGGTGAGATTGTTTCGCTGCCGGTTAAAGAAGGCAACAATGTTAAAAAAGGTGATCTTTTAATAAAGATCAAAGCCGATTCCTACGTAGCGCAAAAGGACAGGGCGGATGCAAATCTCCTGGGCGCCAAAGCCACACTTGCTATGAGAAAAGCTGAGCTGGATAAATTGACTTCCGACTATAACAGGGTAAAGGAGCTTCAGGCGAAAGGCTTATCGAGTGATTCAGAACTCGAAGCTGCAAAAAGTTCCTATTTATCTTCGCAGGCAAATTATGAAGCAGCCCAGGCAAACGTATCCCAGATGGAAGCAGCCCTTAAGGAATCAATGGAACAGCTTAATAAGACGACAATCTATTCACCTATGACGGGAACTATTACTAAACTGAACGTAGAGCTGGGTGAAAGAGTCCTTGGAAGCGGATTCAGCCAGGGTACCGATATGATGACAGTTTCCGATCTCGGGAATATCGAAGCAAGCGTTGATGTTGATGAGAATGATGTTGTTCTTGTTTCAATCGGCGATACAGCGGTCATCAAAGTAGATGCGTTCGGAGACAGAGTATTTAAAGGAAAAGTTACGGAGATAGGCAACAGTGCAATTTCAGAAGGACTGGGTACACAGGAACAGGTTGTGAATTTTGACGTCAAAATAAAATTATTCAATCCTGACGATCAGCTGCGGCCGGGTATGTCGTGCAATGCGGATGTACAGACAGAGACAAAACATAATGTTGTTGCTGTCCCTATACAAAGTGTTACTGCAAGAAATAAAGCTGAACTCACGATGGATAATGAGGATGAAAATAATATGAATGTGAAAGAAGAGAAGAAGAATGGGTTTGGTCCTAATAAACTGCAGGAAATAGTATTCATTATAAAAAATAATAAAGCAAAGACAGTAAATGTTGAAACAGGAATAAGCGACGATAACTTTATTGAGGTAAAATCTGGTCTCGACACAACTCAGCAGGTTGTAAGCGGAAGTTACCGTGCGATCTCAAAAGAACTGGCAGATGGTTCTAATGTCAGGGTAGAAGAAAAAAGCCAGGCTTTCGGATCAAACAATAAATAAAACGGAATTACAGAATGAATATCATCAATATCGAACATATAGCTAAGATATACCAGGTTGGAAGTGAAGAGGTTCATGCGCTAAGGGATGTTTCTCTTAAGATAGATAAAAATGAATATGTTGCAATTATGGGCCCTTCGGGTTCAGGTAAATCTACTTTAATGAATATGCTGGGCTGTCTCGATACTCCGACATCCGGGATATACGATTTTAAAGGAAATAGTGTAAGCGAAATGACCGACAACCAGCTTGCAGCAATAAGGAACAGGGAGATCGGCTTTGTATTTCAGACATTCAACCTGCTTTCCAGATCGGATGCCATTCATAATGTAGAACTGCCCCTGATTTATGCAGGTCTGGCTTATGCCGAAAGAAGGGAAAGAGCAGAGGAATCATTGATAGATGTCGGTTTGAAAGACAGGATGCATCATAAGCCGAATGAACTTTCGGGCGGTCAAAGACAAAGGGTTGCAATTGCAAGAGCACTGGTCACAAAACCTTCTATTATACTTGCCGATGAGCCCACCGGAAATCTCGATTCCAAAACCGGTGAAGAAATTATGATATTATTTAATGCTATATATGAAAAAGGAAATACGATTATCCTTGTTACACATGAAGAATATATTGCAGAACACGCCGCCAGGATTATCCGCATTAAAGACGGACTGATAGAAAAGGATTTCCCGGTTGAGAACCGTTATATTCCTAAACCAAGAGCAGCAGCACTCTGATTAATTCTTAAATAATACCCGGGTTTGTTATGAACACTTTTTTGTTTGAAATGAAAGAAAGCATGATGATCGCATTGAGAGCGATCAGGGCAAATAAGGTAAGGTCGATCCTTACAATGCTCGGAATAATTATCGGTGTAACATCAGTTGTTGTAATGACAACCGCCATCAAAGGAATAGATAATTCTTTTCAGAATGGAATAAGTGCCCTTGGATCGGATGTTCTTTATATAGATAAATGGGCATGGTTCTCTAACGAGGACTGGTGGAAAATGCGGAACCGTAAAAATCTTACTATGGAAGATTATGAAGAATTTAAGAATACGGCGAAACTTCCGTTGGCTACTGCCCCCGTTGCAGGTACGCGGCAGACCGTAAAATTCGAAGATAGAAGAACTGATGCTGTTAACGTTAACGGGTCTTCTGCCGATTATGTCAAGACCACAAACTTTACTTTTGCAGAAGGCAGGTTCTACACAGAGATCGAGAGTAAAAGCTCAAGACAGGTTGCAGTGCTCGGCAGCGAGCTGGCTAAGAACCTTTTCCCCCGCGAAAATGCCATAGATAAATCCATAAAGATCGGCGGTGTTAATTATAAAGTTGTAGGCGTACTGACGGAACAGGGAAGTTTTATGCTCGGCAGTTTCAATCCGGATAACCAGGTCTTTGTGCCAATAGGAACAATTTTTAAGAACTTTACCAGCGAGGTGCATGGTTCTATAACAATTAATGTCAGGGCTGCAAGTCCGGCGCTGCTTGAGGATACGAAAGCTGAGGCGGAAGGTGTGATGAGAAAGATCCGCGGACTTACATACAGTGAGGAAAATGATTTTTCAATAAATCAGCAGGAAGGATTAATGGATAATTACAATAGTATTGTCGGAGTTATTCAGATTGCAGGTTTATTTATTACAGGGCTTTCGCTTTTCGTTGGTGCAATAGGAATTATGAACATAATGTTTGTATCTGTTAAAGAAAGAACAAAAGAGATTGGCTTGAGGAAAGCTATAGGTGCAAAGAGACGGACAATACTTGGACAATTTTTACTCGAGTCATCTACAATATGCATCATGGGAGGCCTTGTCGGACTCCTTTTTGCCATTCTTATAAGCATGATGGTGAATCAATTTATACCAACCTCTATACAGTATGATGCTGTAATTATTGCAATTTTAATTTCCTTGCTTACAGGGATTATTGCCGGTCTTGCACCTGCATATTCAGCTGCGAAGATGGACCCGGTGGAAGCATTGAGGTATGAGTGAGGCTTGTTCGGTGATGGATAGCCTGTATGAATATTATTAACCAACATACAACAAGACAGTCATGCATTCATACAAATGTGTGGATAGATAGCGGAGTGGAGGTATGACTGTAAGATTGTATGGGCTGGCTTGGATGTTTAGGTGCGGGTATGATTTTGAATTTTGTAATCTTGAGATTAGGCTAAAATGAGATTAAATGAAGTTATAACGGTTGCTTTCGGGTCGCTTAGGAGTAATAAGCTGCGTACAATGCTGACTGTACTCGGTGTAGTGGTGGGAATATTCTCGATTATTGTTATAATGACAATTATTACCATGCTGCAGAAATCTATTGAGAGTGGGTTTTCCCAGTTAAATAAAAACACATTTCAGATTCAGAAATTCCCGGCAATGATGGGGCACGGTCCCGGAATGAGGGACAAATTCAGGAACCGTCCCGATATAACTCTAGAGGATTTCTACCGTCTCGAAGGAATGCTTAACCAGGCAATGTATGTCGGAGCAGAGCAGTGGCAGTTCGGTAAACAGATCACTTTCGGCAACAAGGAAACTAATCCAAACATAAGTATAGCTGGGATTACCCTTGGCGCGATGAGGACAAACAACTGGAATGTTGAACGGGGCAGAGAACTGCGGCAGTCCGATGTAAAATATTCAAACGATGTGTGTGTATTAGGCCAGGAGGTTGTGAATAAACTTTTCATTAACATAGATCCGATCGGGCAGGTTGTAAGGGTCGACGGAAAACCATTTCAGGTAATCGGCATACTTGAAAAACAGCCGTCCATGTTCGGCCAGACCAGGGACTCTTACATAGTCATGCCCATTACAACATTTCAGCAGAAGTATGGAAAGTACACCAACAGTATAAATATAACCGTGATGTCAAAAACTAAAGAAGATTACAATGATGTAATTGACGCCGCGACGGGATACATGAGAACTATTCGAAGGGTAACCCCGGGTGAAGATGACAATTTTTATATATTCAGTAACGAATCTATGATAACTCAGGTAAACGACATCACCTCGGGAATCAGGATAGGTGCATTGGTAGTATCTATTATTGCACTTCTTGCTGCCGGCGTTGGAATAATGAATATAATGCTTGTATCGGTTACTGAAAGAACTCGTGAGATTGGAATCCGCAAAGCTATAGGAGCACGCAAATCTAATATACTTTTCCAGTTCCTTCTTGAGGCGGTAACCTTATGTATTGTGGGAGGTTTTGTTGGTATCATCCTTGGAGTAGGGATCGGGAACATTGCAGGAAGCTTTTTAAATGCTAAGGCGGCAATTCCTTATGACTGGGTTGTAATCGGATTATCTTTGTGCGTGTTCGTCGGGGTTGTATTCGGGACGTACCCAGCATACAAAGCGGCTAATCTCGATCCCATAGAAGCTTTACGTTACGAATAGTATGTATGATTATTGGGAGGGGAATTCAGACGCGGGAGGGTTAATTCCGCTGTATGCTCTTTCAGAAGAAAATTTTTACCAGAGTTGCATCATCCTTTCATTTTTATTTACCGGTGTTTAATTTAGAATAATAATTTCAGACTATAATGCAGATTACACAGATCCTTTCCCTGTCATTAGATTCACTCAAGACCAACCGCCTTAGAACAATGCTTACTATTCTCGGGGTTGTAGTAGGAATTTTTTCAATCATAGTTATTATGACTGTGATTACAATGCTGCAGAATACTATCGAAAGCGGTGTATCTTTTCTCAATAAAAACACATTTCAGATCCAGAAGTATCCTGCAATTCATACTGGAGGACCGGGCTCGTGGCGGAAATTCCGCAACAGGAAGGATATTACGCTCGAAGATTTCTATAGGTTTGAACAAATGATGACACAGGCTAAATATGTAGGCGCACAACAGGAGATGCACGGAAAGATTGTTAAATTCGGAAGTACGGAGACCAACCCTAATATATCTGTAATCGGGGTTACGATGGGTGCTTTCAGAACTAACTCGGTAACAATAAGTGACGGCAGGGAAATCAATGAAACGGATGTTCAGCATTCTAATAACGTATGTGTGCTCGGGGACGATGTTACAAAAAAACTTTTCACAAATCTTAACCCGGTCGGAATGACTGTCCGGGTGGACGGATATCCGCTGAAAGTAATCGGTACACTCGAGAAGCAGCCGGAGTTCTTCGGGCAGTCGATGGATAATTATATAATCCTGCCTATTACATCATTCCAATCGATATATGGTAGAAGAGCACATAGCATAAGTATTACAGTTCAGTCGTATGGCAAGCAGGATTATAACTCTTCCATGGATGCAGCCACAGGATATATGCGGACTATCAGGAAAGTCGCTCCCGGCGATGACAATGATTTCGATATTTTCAGTAATGAATCGCTGGTAGGACAAATAAATGATATTACGGGGGGAGTCAGGATCGGAGCGGTTGTAGTTTCGATTATTGCACTTCTGGCTGCCGGAGTCGGTATTATGAATATAATGCTTGTCTCTGTTACCGAAAGAACAAGAGAAATAGGAATAAGGAAAGCGGTGGGCGCTAAAAGAATAAATATCCTTGCCCAGTTTCTATTTGAAGCGATAGTTCTTTGCATCATAGGTGGTTTTATAGGAATTGCTCTCGGCATCGGTATAGGAAATTTTGCAGGCAGTTTTTTAAATGCCGAAACTGCTATCCCGGTTGACTGGGTATTGATCGGGCTCGGGCTTTGTATATTTGTGGGTGTGGTTTTCGGAACATATCCTGCTTATAAAGCAGCTAACCTTGACCCTATTGAGGCTTTGCGTTATGAATAAAGCCGGATTATAAAATTTTGTTGGCGTAATACTACTTTTCTTATTATTTTTAGAAAAACATCAAAGCAGTTTTGGATTGACTGCTCAAACAAACGTACCCGGGGAATATGGAACCGCTGCAATTAATTTTTATATCACTCCAGTCTCTAAAGACCAACCGTCTGAGAACTATGCTTACCGTGCTTGGCGTCGTCGTGGGGATATTTTCTATCATAGTAATAATGACGATCATTACAATGCTGCAGAATACGATTGAAAGCGGCATTCAGTTCCTGAATAAAAACTCATTTGAGATTCAGAAATGGCCGGTGATTCATGCAGGTGATCACGACTGGGAAAAGTACCGAAACAGGAAAGACATAACGCTTGACGATTTTTACAGGCTTGAAAAATTAATGCCGGATGTAATGGGAATAGGAGCTCATGTTGGAACAGGCGGGAAGGTTATCAGGTTCGGAAACAAGAAGACAAATCCTGACACATATGTTATTGGAGTAACTGAAGGCACTTACAGAACCTTGAATCTCGAAATAGAAGAAGGAAGAGAAATAAGAAAAACTGATATCGGTTATGCCAATGATGTATGCGTACTCGGCAAT
>DATFVA010000391.1:0-6019 GCA_035260565.1 Ignavibacteriaceae bacterium
AGAATTTGACCGAGGACCAGAAGCTCAGCCTTAGTATTATCGAAAACCTGCGGATGATCCTGACTACCCGCCGGGGATCAATACTACATCTCCCCGATTTTGGTATCTCTGATATCCTTCAGATTTACCTTGCATCGGACAACCCCGTCGAATCCTTAAAAAAGGAGATCAGAGAAGTCATATTAAAATACGAACCAAGGGTGAGTGAAGTTCAGATCCAGAATTCGGAATTCGATCAGAAGACCCTGAGGGCTTCCCTTAAAATAATCATAAAACTGAAGGACAGCTCAAATAAAGAAATCCTTCTGACAGAATTTTCAACTACAGGATGGACTAAAGTTACTTTAGATAAGGATTCAGAATGAGTACCGATAAATATTTTGAAAGGGAGTATAATTTTCTGCAGACATCCGGGGAGGAGTTCAGTAAAAAGCATCCTACTCTCGGATCGCGGCTTCACCTCAGCGAGCGTGAAAGGAAAGATCCTTTTGTAGAAAGGTTATTCGAAGGTTTCGCCTTCCTTGCGGGACGTATACATGAAAGACTCGACGATGAATTTCCTGAGATAGCAGGAGGAATACTCGAGATACTTTTCCCAAATCTCCTTAAATCTTTTCCTTCCTGTGCTATCCTGCAGGCAAATATTAAAGCAGGAGCATTGACAGAACCTGTTTCCATAAAGAAAGGGAGTGAAATACAGACTCAGACAGGGAAATATAAAGTTAAATATAAAGTGCAGTCGGGCTCAGGAAGCGGATCAAGGCTTACTGAAAAAGATGAGCCCGCTGAATTTATCTTCAGAACTACACAGGAATTTACAGTACGGCCGTTCAAGCTTGCCGATGTTACAGTGGAAGAAACTCCCCAGGGAAAAACATCGATGATCCTTAAACTTCAGCTTGAGCGAAACGTTGATTATAATTCACTGAAAATGGAACGATTCAGAATTTATCTGCAAGGTTCATCTTCAGTAAAATATAACCTGCACCTGTTTCTTACTAAATTTGTTTCTGCCGTGTCGGTAAGAGAGGCGGTAAACGAAAAATCCGTGTTTAACAAACTCGATGACTTTAAGATTAGCGTTCCGGAGCTTTCCGCCGACGCCGAATATAATGAAGATAATTACTCAATTCTCCCTTATGCGAAACAATCTTTCACCGGGTTCAGGCTGCTGCAGGAGTACTTTGCATTTCCTGAAAAATTCTTTTTTATAGATATCTGCGGCCTGGATAAATTTACCGCCGCAGGAGAATCTTCAAATGTGGAAATCAGAATCGATTTCAGCAGGAAAATGCTGCGGGAAAATTTCCCCGGGAAAAATAATATTGCCTTAAATTGTGTCCCTATAGTAAACCTGTTTTCCCGTCCGGCTGAGGAAGTTTCAGTCACTCAAAGGCTGCCTGAATATTACATAATTCCCGATCTTTACAGAAGAAAAAGCAGGGAAATATACTCAGTAGACATTGTAAGCGGAATCAGTGAAAACCGTGCTGAACAGTATAAATATATACCAATTACAGCGCACGATATTCTTGATACAACAAGCCCGGAATATAATTTCAAAAGATTTTATTCTGTCCGCCGCAAAACAATCCTCAGCGATATGTCCGAAACCTTTATCCGGCTGTTCGGACCAAGTATGGAGGAGGATGTTTTTCCGAAAGAAACTTTGAGCATAGAAGCCGTACTGTCAAACGGATTTCTCCCCTCAGCGTACCTGGAGACCGGATCAATTAAAGAGCCGCTTGATTTCCCTCCGGGAATCGAGGCACACAATATTACAACGCCGACGGAGGTTCAGGAATGTCCGGACAAGAATAATTATTTATGGTCCCTTATTGCGCACATGTCTGTCAGCTTCTCAACGCTGGCGGAGATAAATACTTTTAAAAGCATATTAAATTTATACAACTGGACGAAAGCACAGAATCATCCAAACAAAAAAAGAATTGAAAGCATAAAGGTCATCCACAAGCCCAGGCTGGTTAACAAAATGATGAACCAGAGTTTAATCAGGGGAAGTGAATTTCATATTGAAGTCGATGCCAAAGAGTTTGAAAACGGAGAAGGCGAGATAAACTTAATGGGAATGGTTTTAAATACTTTTCTTTCGCAGTATGTAACCATCAACTCATACATATTTTTAAAGATTACCGAATCAGGAACAAATAACAGCTACACATGGAACCCGGCACAGGGAGAAATACTTCCGGTATAATTGAAGACATTCTGCAGAAGGGACCTGAATATCACGTCTGGCAGGCTGTCTGGTTAAGTGAGACCATTTCAAAGAAGAATAATCCAGGAAGAAAGGATTATCTTTTTGACCAGGCAGGATTAAAATTCCGTCCCGGCCAGTATTATGCTTATCCTCCTACAGACATCCGGTCGGTATCGCTCGATGAGAATGACATAGAGTTTGTTTTAAATTTTCTCGGTTTATATGGAATTAACTCTCCCCTGCCGAGATGCTATCATGAACAGATTGTTTTCCAGGAAAAAATCCTCGGCGTGGGAAATATTCCTCTTCAGAATTTCCTGGATATTTTTAATAACAGGTTTTACTGGCTTTATTATCAGTCGTGGAAAAAATACCGCTTCTATCTTCATTTAAATAATAATCCGGAAAATAAAATATCCCAGAGGATAAACTCATTCATAGGCAGAGGTTCATTTACAGGGAACAGGACATCTTTACTTTCAGATTTTACGCTGATAAAATTTGCCGGAGTATTCAGCAGGCGTGTAAGAAGCAAAGAGGGCTTGAGGATACTACTCTCACATATTTTTCCCCGCTTCCCTTTTAAAATTAAAGAATTTGTTCCCCATTGGGTTGAACTTGAAGATATCCCCGTCCCCGGCAGCGATGAATTCAGTTTAGGAAAAAACAGCTTTATAGGAAGAACCACTATGGATTATATGAGCAGGATTTGTCTTGAGATCGGACCGGTTACATTTGAGGACTACCTGAATTTCCTACCGCATACTGAAAATTCAAAAAGATTGAATGAGCTTCTTAATTTATATCTCAACGACGGACTTGAATACGATATTAAATTCATAATTAAAGCAGATACAATCGAGTCGATTTCATGGAATGACGACAGGTTAAAGCTCGGAACCACCTTCTGGCTTGGCAAGCCTTCAATCGAAGAATTTAATGTCTACATTCCTAACGAAGAATACCTTTCTGTTCCGGATTAAATTTTTACCCGAAATTTTTAAAAATACAACTGGAGAATTACATGCAAAGTAAGGATCTCAAATCATTGCTTTTAAAACTGAATAACTACCTGGTACGGAACCTGGACACGGCAACAGGCCTTGGAATAAACCGCGGACATTATGAAATTACATTTGATCACTTGCTTAATGCTCTTATTGAAGACGGGCAGGGCGATATTCCCCTTATACTCAAGCACTATGCTGTTGATGCAGGTGATGTACAGGCAAGATGTCTGAAAAACCTGGATGAAATGGAAAAAGGAAACAGCGGGAAACCTAAATTATCGCCTTTGCTTACTGAATTACTCCAACAGGCGTGGATTACAAGTTCAGTGCATCACCACGAAACAAAAATAAGATCAGGCGCATTCTTCGAAGTATTTATTTCTTCCGAGCAGGTCATAAGTGCAAGGTTAATGGATATACTTGCCCCAATTAAGCAGGAGGAACTGAGGACTGAGTTCTATAATATTGTTAAAGGATCAATTGAAGACGAATCAGTTTCTTCGGAGATGCTGTCGCAGGAGGAAGCCAAATCAATTCCGGCCGACGGGACAGTGCTCGACCTTTATACCACCAACCTGGTAACGCAGGCAAAGGACGGAAAGATAGACCCGATCCTCGGAAGGGATGAAGAGATTATACAGGTAATTGAAGTACTTTGCAGAAGGAAAAAATCAAACCCCATTCTGCTTGGTGAGCCGGGAGTTGGAAAGACCGCACTGGTTGAAGGTCTAGCTATAAAAATTGCCGCGGATGAAGTGCCCGATATCTTAAAAAACAACCAGATATTTTCCCTGGATATGGGTTCTTTACAGGCGGGGACCAAAATGCGGGGTGAATTTGAAAAACGATTAAAGGCTGTTATAAATGAAGTAACCAATTCGCCTGTACCTGCAATTCTTTTTATAGATGAAGCACATACACTTATCGGGGCCGGCGCATCGGCAGGAGGCGGAGATGCAGCAAACCTGCTGAAACCGGCGCTTGCAAGAGGTTCTTTCCGGGCCATAGCTGCAACCACTTATCTTGAATACAATAAATACTTTGCAAAAGATGCCGCCCTCGAGAGAAGGTTCCAGCCCATACATGTAGGTGAACCCGATGATGAGAAGGCAATTTTAATGCTGCGGGGAATAAAGACAAAATATGAAGCCTATCATGGAATTCATATTACAGACGGCGCTATTGAAGCAGCCGTAAAGCTGTCGAGACGCTATATAGCCGGACGACAGCTTCCTGATAAAGCTGTTGATCTACTGGATACGGCGGCAACAAGAGTCAAGATGTCGCTTACAAGCAAGCCGGCAAAACTCGAATTAATGATCAGCAGGTTAAAGTCGGTTGATATGGCTATTAACACCCAGCAGAAGGATTCCGATATGGATGTGGTAATTGATCAGGTAATACTCAATGGTTTGAGAGATCAAAAGATAAAGCTGGAGACGGACATAAAGACGAATGAGGACAAATGGACAAAGGAGAGCGAACTGACAAGGAAGCTGATGGAACTCCGAATGAAAAAATTTGCAGGGAACGGAAACGGGAACGGGAACGGAAAAAGCAAAGAAGATCCTGCTCTTGCTGAAGAAATTTTAAAGATCAGGAAAGAATTAAGTGCATTACAGGATCCCGCGCCACAGGTCTTTGCTGAAGTTACAGCGAACACAGTTGCAGAAGTTATTGAGGCATGGACAGGTATTAAAGTAGGAAATATGACCCGCGATGATATGACAACTTTGCTTCAGCTTGAAACGGAATTGAAAAAAAGAGTTGTAGGACAGGACCATGCAATCAAGCAGATCGCCGATGTAATAAGAGGAGCAAAAGTAGGAATTAAAAAAGAGGAGGGACCAAACGGAGTATTTCTTTTAGTCGGTCCCAGCGGTGTAGGCAAGACAGAACTTGCCCGTGCGACAGCAGAGGTACTGTTCGGTGATGAAAGGTTTATGGTTACACTCAATATGACAGAATATCAGAATGAATATAATACATCAAGGCTTATCGGTGCAGACCCGGGACTAGTCGGCTACGGTGAGGGCGGTTCGTTAAGCGAGCCCGTACGTCGCCGGCCTTATTGTGTAGTACTTCTGGATGAAATTGAAAAAGCAAACAGCTCAGTTACCGATCTTTTTATGCAGGTCTTCGACAGGGGTATGCTGCAGGACGCTGACCGGAGAAATATCGATTTTTCAAACACCACTATATTTATGACCTCGAACCTTGCTTCGGAAGTTCTTTTTGAAAAATACAATCAGGGAATGACTAATCCTGAGGATCTCCTGGAGGAACTTCGACCTTATATGAACCAGTACTTCAGACCGGAATTTTTGGGCAGGCTGAAGCCGATAGTATTTCTGCCGTTAAGCAAGGAAGTCCTGAAACCCATTGTAGAAATGAAACTCGGGAAAATCAAAAAGAAACTGCTTCAGAACCAAAACCTCAGTGTGGAATTCAACAAAGCTGTAATTGATGATATTGTAGATTCCTGTACGAGGGCTGAAACTGGAGCGAGGAACATCGATGCAATTGTTGATAAAAAACTTGCCCCCGAAATATCTTCGCAATTACTGAGCTTTATGGCTGATGGTAAAAATCCGGAGAAGCTTACAGTTACAAAAGCAAAGGACGGTTCGTTTAAGTACAAGTTCGTATAGTATCTAATTGTTAATTGATAATTATTAAATGTTAATTATTATTTGTTAATCGAAAAAGGTGCCCAATGTCCGATCAAATGTCCAATCAACCCTACTACAACATTAAATTCACCGCACTGGAAGATGCCGGTTTCGGG
>DATFVA010000392.1:0-13284 GCA_035260565.1 Ignavibacteriaceae bacterium
ATGGGGAGACGGAGGGACAGGGGGGACCTGGAGAGGAGAGAGAAAGAGAGGGGATAGGCGAACGGCGAACGGAGGAAGCGGAGGGCGGACTGAGGGATGGAAAGAGATGGAGAGACAGAGGGACGGGGTGAGGTGAGGGGAATGGGAGAGACTAAGGGATTAAAAGAGATGAGTTGTGAATAGCGTCGAATCTTTGGATTGTTAATGCACAATAATTTCCATATTTTTGCAGACTTGTTTCTGCTAATTAAACCAAATGAATAAATTTACCGAAGATACAATTACGGCAATTGCAACTCCTTCGGGAGCCGGGGCAATTTCTGTTATCCGGGTCAGCGGTGCTCTTTCCTTTGAGATATCAGATAAAATATTCAAGGGTAAAAAACGATTATCTGATTCGGAATCTCATACAATTCATTATGGTGAGATAGTTAATGAAAGAGGTATTTCGATTGATGATGTACTGATTTCGGTATTCAGAAATCCCCATTCATATACCGGAGAGGATTCTATAGAAATAAGTACACATGGAAATCCTTTAATATCAAAGCAAATCGTAGAACTTTTGATTCGCAATGGAGCCAGGCCGGCCGAGCCGGGAGAATTTACCAAAAGAGCTTATTTAAATAATAAGATCGATCTTGCCCAAGCTGAAGCTGTAGCTGATATAATATCGTCAAGGACAGATGCTTCTCTGAGGGGCGCGAGGAATCAACTCGACGGACTTCTATCGAAAAAAGTGGAGGAGATACGGAGTGCGCTTATAAATGTTTCCTCATTCGTCGAGCTGGAACTGGATTTTGCAGAAGAAGATGTGGAATTCGTGAATCTGGATGAACTCAGTAAAAGAATTGAGAAGGTAAAATCCGAAATAGAAACTTTATTAAAGAGCTACTCATTCGGTAAAGTAATTAAAGATGGCGTAAATGCAGCAATAGTTGGAAAGCCGAATGTTGGGAAGTCTTCCCTACTGAATTACATACTGAAGGAATCCCGCGCTATAGTTAGTCACATCCCCGGAACTACCAGGGACATAATCCGGGAGGATGTTTCAATTGACGGAATTCTTTTTAGATTGTATGATACTGCAGGGATAAGGATTTCGGAAGATATTATTGAAATAGAAGGCGTACTCCGCAGCAGGCAGGCAGTAAAAGATGCAGATATAGTACTGTTGATCAGCGATGTAGAACAGGGCAGATCTGAGGAATTACTGGAGGAAATCAGATCATTTACTGATGAAAACAAAATTCTGAAGATCTTGAATAAAATTGATTTAGGCAGTAATGACACAAAAAACTATGATGCTGCTATTTCTGCTCTTTCAGGAGAAGGTATTGAGAGTTTATTTTTCATAATGAAAGAAAAGGCGCTTGGTTCCGCTTCATATAGTGAAAAAGGAGCGATTGTTTCCAACTCACGGCATTATGAATGCCTGCGAAGAGCAAAGGAAACCCTGGAAAAAGCTGAAGAATCAATAAAAAATAAGATGAGTGGAGAATTCATCTCGGTGGATTTGAGAAAGGCCGCAGATGACATCGGAGAAATTATAGGAATTGTTACTTCAGATGATATATTAAACAATATTTTTACAAAATTCTGCATAGGGAAGTAGTTCCACGTGAAACAATCAAGTAATGTTTCGATTTGAATCTATGAATAGTTCCACGTGGAACAAGATATGATGAAAAATGAATATGATATAATAGTAGTAGGCGGAGGGCATGCCGGTCTGGAGGCCAGCGTTGCTGCAGCAAATATGAGTTGTTCAGTTGCCCTGGTAACGATGGATAAGTATGCAATAGGCAGAATGTCCTGCAATCCCGCCATAGGCGGCACGGCCAAAGGTCACCTTGTTAGGGAGGTTGATGCACTAGGCGGAATGATGGGAATCATTGCCGACAGGACTGGAATACAATTCAGAATGCTGAATAAATCCAAAGGTCCGGCGGTATGGTCACCCAGGTGTCAGTCGGACCGAAAGCTTTATTCTCAGGAAGCATATAATGTTGTAAGCAGCATTCCGAACCTTTCCATAGTGGAAGATGCCGTGGTGGATATATTGACCGAAGGTGATAGAATTACGGGAGTTCTGACTGCAAACGGGAAAGAAATTAAATGCAGAGCTGTGGTTTTATCTTCCGGAACTTTCCTGAACGGTTTAATGCATACAGGATTAAAGTCAACCAGCGGCGGCCGTTTTGGTGAGAAACCGGCAACCGGTATTACTGAAGCTTTGTTAAAGTTAGGATTTGAATCGGGCAGACTTAAGACCGGTACGCCTCCAAGGCTGGCAAAAAACTCAATTGACTGGGATATTGTAGAGGCACAGCCCGGTGACGAAGATCCTCAGCCGTTTTCATATAAAACAGATAAGACTCATTTTCCGTTTTTACCTCAGGTTCCTTGCCATATTACATATACTAATGAAACGGTGCACAAAATACTGGAAAAAGGATTTAAAGAATCCCCAATGTTCACAGGCAGGATAAAAGGAGTTGGTCCGAGGTACTGTCCTTCCATAGAAGATAAAATTGTCAGATTTTCCGATAAAAAGCAGCATCAGCTTTTCCTTGAGCCGGAAGGACTCGACAGCGATCTGATATATTTAAACGGATTCTCCTCTTCCCTGCCGGCTGAAATTCAGCTGGAAGCTATACATGAAATAAAAGGACTTGAAAAAGCAGAGATGATTCGTCCCGGTTATGCTGTAGAATATGATTTCTTCCCTCCTCACCAGGTGGATTTAACTCTGGAGACTAAACTCATCAAGGGTTTATATTTTGCGGGACAAATAAACGGAACTTCAGGATATGAAGAAGCGGCAGCACAAGGTATTATTGCCGGTATAAATGCTGCTTTGAAAATCCAGGGGAAACGGGAATTTGTTGTAAAGAGGAGCGAAGCTTATATAGGAGTTCTTATAGACGACCTGGTAAATAAATCTACAGAAGAACCTTACAGGATGTTCACCTCAAGGGCTGAACATCGTTTGGTATTAAGGCAGGACAATGCCGACCGCAGGCTTATGAAATATGGATACAAATTCGGACTGATCAGCGGAGAGGAATTCGACGAACAGAATAAAAAAGATATACTTATAAAAGAAAGCATTGAACTTCTTAACAAGCTGAAGCTGCATGCCAGGGATATAAATCCTTTGTTAGAATTAAAAGGTCTTAGCGGAATAGATTCAACAGAAACCATTTCAAAGTTATGTAAAAGACCGGAGATTTGTCTCAGTGAATTATTAAACGCTAACGGCTTCGGCGGAGAAAGATTAATCAAAGAATTATTAACCGATCCGGTTTCAATGAACCAGGTTGAAATAGAATTAAAATATGAAGGATATTTAAAACGACAGGAAGAAAATATATTACGCCTGGAAAGATATGAGGAAGCAAATATTCCTTTAACATTAAACTATTATGAATTAAAGGGTTTATCTACCGAAGGAAGAGAGAAGCTAAACAGGATAAAACCTCGTTCTATTGGTCAGGCGAGCCGTATTTCAGGAGTTACACCTTCTGATATTTCTATTTTATTGGTATATTTGAGAAACTAATTTAGGGAAACTTATATGGTGGATGTTCAAGAACAATACCTTAAGGAATTACAATCATTTTATTGGGAAAACGGATTTACTCCTGATATAATGAAAGTAGAACGTCTTGCTTATTTTGCGGAATTAGTTGCGGAAAAAAATGAATCAGTTAATCTTATTTCGCGCCGGGATATCGGCAACATTATTGAGAATCATGTTTTTCTCTGTTCTTATTTAACCCGATACATTCCGGCAAAAGCCACACATTTTCTGGATATCGGTACAGGCGGCGGTTTTCCAGGAATTCCATTAGCTATTCTTCGACCTGAGCTGCAGGGAGTTTTAGTAGATTCGACAAACAAGAAGATAAATGCTGTAGAGGAATTTATTGATAAATTAAAACTCGGAAATGTTATAGCTGAAAACGAAAGGGTAGAGAGTCCCGAGTTTATCGAAAAATACAAAGACAGTTTCGACCTGATAATCAGCAGGGCCTCCGTTCCACTTATAATACTTTTCAGATACGCTCTTCCATTGATTAAGGAGAAGGCATATCTCGTAGCCATCAAAGGAGGAGACCTGGATACAGAGTACCGAAAAGCCGAAATGAAGTACAAATCATACATTAAGAAATCCACTATCTTTGAACTTTACTACAAACCAACAAATGTACGCAACCAGAAAGGGAAGAAATTAGTTTTACTGGAACTCTATAAATGAGTTCTTCTTCAGAAAAAAAAAAGTTATTTGAGGAAATAAGTTCACTGAAAACAGAGCAGCGCAATGCGGCCTCGATGAATATTGATACTGCCTCCGTAAATGAAATTCTGAAGATAATTAATAATGAAGATAAAACTGTTCCTTCCGCCATTGAAAAAGAAATTCCATATATAGAAAACGCAGTTGAGCTTATTGTCGCTTCCTTTAAATCAGGGGGGCGGCTTGTTTATTTCGGTGCAGGTACCAGCGGGCGGTTAGGAATAATTGATGCAGCCGAGTGTCCTCCCACATTCGGCACCGATCCTGAACTTGTGCAGGGTTATATTGCCGGAGGAAATGAAGCAATGTTCCGTGCGCAGGAAGGTGCCGAAGATTATGAAGAGAACGGCGCAGGTGATGTTGTTAAAGCCGGAATAAATAAAAATGACGTTGTATGCGGAATAGCTGCAAGCAGGCGGACGCCCTATGTTATAGGCGCGGTTAAAAAAGCAAAGGAACTTGGTGCGAAAACATTATATATTACATGCAATCCCCGAAGTGAATTTAATATTAAGGAAGTCGACATTGCTATCTGTCCTTATGTTGGTCCTGAAGTAGTGATGGGCTCTACACGGATGAAAAGCGGCACTGCGCAGAAGCTTGTGCTGAATATGCTGACCACGGCTTCGATGATCAGGCTGGGCAAAGTTTATGAGAACATGATGATAGACCTTCAGATGACCAACAAAAAGCTGGTGGAGAGATCAAAAAGAATAGTAATGACAATTACCGGACTGACTTATGAGGAAGCGGAAGTCTACCTTAACAAAGCAGGCGGCCATGTAAAAACGGCCCTGGTAATGATACTGGCTGGAGTTGATTTAGACGAAGCACACAGCAGGTTAAAGAAGGCAGATGGATTTGTAAGAAGAGCTGTTGAAAATATAAATTAACATCCAAGCAAATGAAAAATTACACGTGGAGCTACGATAAAGAAAGCGTTCCTACTTCCATTAAGCTCGAATATGTTTTAAAATATGGTGATTTAGATGAAATTGCTGAAGTTATCGAAGAGTTCGGCATTGAATATTGCCGCGATATATGGATTAAAAAGATAATATCTGACAGAAGATTTAATAAATTAAATTATTTCCTTGCAAGGTTCATTTTTAATATTTCATCAGATAGAAATATTATTTTGAAGTTCCTGGAAGAAAACCAAAGATGGAGGTTCAAAGAAGTGAAGCCCGAACTTGCCAGAAACAAAAGTTAATCTTTGAAGTAACCAGATATACGATTTATGAAGACACCGGAATTTAATATAAATGAATCTCTGGAACCTAAAACAGCTGAAGTTCTAAGTTCTCTTTCTGAAATAGAGGAAATAAAAAACTTTACGTTGGTCGGCGGTTCGGCGCTATCTATTTATCTTCATCATCGCATTTCAGAGGATCTGGATTTTTTTACATGGCATCAAAAATTGGATGATGCGGGCATTGATCCGATATTAAAAGCAGCTGCCGCTTTATATCCGACAAAAATCATTAATAATTATTCTGATGGAATGGATCTTCTTGTTGATGGTGTAAAGGTTACATTCTTTGCCAATTACTGGGATAAATTAAAGCAACGTGAGCATTTATTAAATAAATCATTTATCGGCAGAATAGAATTAATTACTGCTATGAAAGCCAATGCACTTTCTTTGAGAGCAAGGTTTCGGGATTATTATGATTTATATGTAATTACAAAACAAATATTTGATATAAACAAAGTATTGGAAATTTCATTAGAATATATTCCGGGTATGACCAAAAAAATCTTTGCTATGCAAATGATATACACCGAGGATATAGATGATGAGAACATTAAACATCTTTATCCGGCGTACGATGTTTCCCTGACTGACATCAGAATATTTTTCGAAAATGAAGTAAAGAAGTTATTAGGAGCAGATTAAAAAACTTCATCCCTGATGCAACAAATGCGGACTTTTATGGTATAACATTATACTTTCTTCTATTTACTATTAGTTGCCAATAGCAATTAATAAGCAACGTTGATAAATATCCCGGGCTGGATAAATAAAACGGCGGGATTGCGGCAGTTACGGATTTATGATTGATATAGTTAAAGATTTTCTCAACACGAAGGTTATTAGAAACATCCCGGGGATAGCTGCGCCCTATACGGCCGAAAAAAAAATAATTTACGTCTCACCCCTGTATGGTTCATCAAAAAGTTTCCTCATAAACGGCCTCTCATTAAAGGAAAGCAGACTGGTTGTTCTGCTTCCCGATTCAAAGTCGGTCGACGAGCTGAAGGTTGAGTTAACTGTGCTGGGACTGGCAGATATGCTCCTGGTGGTAAACGAATTCAGGCCGGAACCGCTGCAGGAGACCCTCACGGAGATCTCCAAAAGAGAAAAGTTCATACTCATATCGACATACAGCATCCTGAATTGTGAACTTCCTTCCAAAGAAAAGATTAACGAGAAGACAACCAGGCTGCAGGTCGGCGGCAATCTTTCTTACGACGATGTAACAGAATATCTAAGTCTTCTTAATTACCAGAAAGATAAATTTGTTGAAGCCCCGGGCGATTATTCGCAGCGCGGTGCAATAATTGATTTCTGGTCGTACAGCGAGCATAACCCGGTACGTTTGGAATTCGATGGTGATTTCCTCGAGTCAATCAGGTACTTCGATCCGGAAAGTCAGCGTTCGATCGAACAAATTAAGGAAGTTACTCTTGCCCCCTCATTAAGCTCAGGCGAAGATCAGCAGAGATATACTGATATATTTACACATCTGGATAAGCCTTTGATCATTGCCTCCTCGTTCGAGCTGAAAAATTTCAAACCTGAAAAATTTAATTGCTTCGCGGAGGTGAAGCCGGTCATAGCAGCAGACAAACCTGAAGGCGAACCGGATGAGAAAACTTATCTGGATGATTTCCCTGAGGGACAGGAAGAAACGGAGACCGCACCGGATGCAGCAAATCATTCAGAAGATTACAAAAAGTACCTGGATATTCCCGGCGCAAAGTGGCTGATTGAAGAGGAGCTTGGATCTACTGATAATCGGATCGATGCCGGAATTTCAGATTCCCCCTCTATAAATTCAAATTATGAAATTCTGTTTAACACACTGAAAGATTATGCAGAGAAAAGTTACCGGATCATTATAACTTCGGAGAATGAACTGCAGACCGCAAAGCTCCGCGATCTTTTAAGTGAATTTAAAAAAGAGCTTGCTGTCTTAATTGATTCCGGTAAGGTGAGAATCGAAACGCTGGCTATCAAAAAAGGATTTCTTCTGAAAGAAGAGAAGCTTCTGATACTTACGGATTATGAGATCTTCAACAAACCCTACAGAACCAAAATTCCATCATCCCGAAAGTATAAGAAATCAAAATCGAAGGCATTTGCTTCGATAAAAAGAGGGGATTACGTAGTACACGAAGATTACGGGATTGGAAGATATGCGGGGCTCGAAACAATACGAATTGGTGAAGCAGATCAGGAATCTATGAAGCTTCAGTTTGCCGAAGGTGGTATTGTATATGTTAATCTCAACTACCTGACTCTTGTTAAAAAATATTCTTCGAACGATAATCTTAGTCCTACTCTTTCAACGCTCGGCACATCCGACTGGGTTAACACAAAATCCAAGACCAAAAAGAAGATTAAAGAAGCTGCCCGTGAATTAATCGAGCTCTATGCCAAACGAAAAGCAACGCAGGGATATTCCTTCGGTTCAGATACAGTATGGCAGAAGGAACTCGAGGCTTCTTTCCTCTATGAAGATACTCCTGACCAGGAGAAAGTAACCGAAGAAGTAAAATCAGATATGGAAGCAGAGAACCCGATGGACAGGCTTGTATGCGGTGATGTCGGGTTCGGCAAAACCGAAGTTGCCGTACGCGCGGCATTTAAGGCAGTACAGGACGGCAAACAGGCTGCAGTGCTGGTACCTACAACCATTCTTGCCGAACAGCACTATAATACATTTAAGGACAGGCTTACGCAGTTCCCGGTATCAGTTGAAGTTATGTCGAGGTTTCAGAGCAAAAAGAAACAGACAGAGATATCCGGCAATCTTAAGGAGGGGAAGGTTGATGTAGTTATTGGAACGCACAGGCTGCTCTCAAAGGATATTGCATTTAAGGACCTTGGGCTACTGATAATAGATGAAGAACATCGTTTCGGCGTGAAAGCCAAGGAAAAGCTCAGGTCATATAAAGTAAATGTCGATACCCTGACACTAACCGCAACGCCGATTCCGCGAACATTAAATCTTTCACTACTTGGAGCCAGGGATCTTTCAATAATTGCAACTCCACCCCCGAACAGGCAGCCGATCTACACACGGGTTGCCGTTTTCGACATCCACAAAATAAAAGAGTGGGTGATGAATGAGATGCGAAGGAACGGACAGGTATATTTTGTTCACGACCGGGTACAGTCGATTGAGAAGCTTGCCGGTTACATTCACAAGTACATTCCCGATATCAGAATTGCAATAGCACACGGACAGATGAAAGCAAGTCAGCTCGAAAATGTTATCCACGGGTTCCTCAACAGGGAGTATGATGTACTGCTTTCAACCAAGATCATTGAATCCGGTATTGATATTCCGAACGTTAATACGATTATTGTAAACCGTGCCGACAGGTTTGGTCTTGCGGAACTTCATCAGTTGCGCGGAAGAGTAGGGAGGTCGAGCCGGCAGGCTTATGCCTATTTCATAGTGCCCTCACTCAACGGGATAAACAAAAAAGCTCTACGAAGACTGCAGGCGATCGAGGAGTTCACGGATGTAGGGGCAGGATTTAATATTTCGATGCGCGACCTTGAAATCAGAGGAGCCGGAAACCTACTGGGCACAGAGCAGACTGGTTTCATAAACGAAGTAGGTTTTGACCTTTATGTTAAAATGATAAATGAAGCAGTAGAAGAGTTAAAATACCAGGAATTTAAAGAGATATTCAAAAGCCTCCCAAAACAGGAAGAAAGAACAGAGCCCACTATCGATGCCTACTTTGATATAGGAATTCCGAAGGAATATATGCCTGAGCAGATGGACAGGCTGAATTTCTATACCTCACTTTATTCAATAAAGGAAATTTCAGAACTGGAAGAGCTTAGGGAGGAAATGGAAGACAGGTTTGGTCCTCTGCCGGTGCTTATTAAAAGATTAATTGCGGCAGCAACATTAAAATTATACTCATCCTATGCATTATTCGAAAGAGTAATCATCCAGAGGAAAAATATATTTATAATCCTTCCTAAAGGTGAAAAAGAGGACTATTATAAATACCGGTTTGTAGAGCTGATGAGATTCATTATGGATAACTATAAAGACAGGATCAAATTCACTCAGCAGAAAGCAGTATTAAAATTCTCCATCCCGAATAATTTCGAATCTCCCGAAAAACTTCTTCAATTTCTTATCAATTTCAGCAGGGAAGTGATGGATTTGTTCAGGCAGCAGAAACCGGAGCCCTCAGCAGAGAATGCTAATGACCATTAAAACGGGAAGAGAACCAATTATATTTTTTGCAAATATAATTCCATTCCTTAACTGTGTTTACCAAAGTAAACATATGTTTACAATAGTAAATAAGTAATTTTTTACAGAAACATTAGATCATATCTTCTCTTCATTCAGCAATATCCTCAGAGTTTTACAACATTTTAATAAAGGTTGACCGGAAGAGAGATCAGCCGCAATGCCGGGATTTCACCACGTTCTGCATTAAATGCTTTAACAAATCTCGAAAACTTTAAAATTGTAAACAGGACAATCGGAGGAAGGTTAATAATATCATTAAAGAAAGTGATGTAATTTTTGGAAAATCAATAAAACTATTGCTATATGGTAAGTAAAAGTAACCGGGTTGAAATTACCAGATGGGGATTTTAAAAATTCACAGATGTGGCCCGAAATTTTTCTGAAGGAGGGCATGTTGCATATGAATTCGAATATCTCTTAATAATATCGGGCTTCCAAAAGCACAATGATTTAATTTTCTTCTTTCTACATTTCGTGGAGGAAGTTACAAGAACAAATCCTTTCTTTTTTTAAATCCTTACTTTTCTTGGCGCAAGAAAAGTAACAAAAGAACATGCTCTGCAAAAGAATTGCTAAAAAATTACTCCATTTCGCTTCGATAAATGAACCTGCCTGACCGGTAGGCAGGCTCGTCCCGATAGGAATCGGGACTCGGACAGCATTTATCGATTATCCCGCCCCTAAATTTTGGATATATAAGGCGGGATAACCGCTCCATTCTGTAATTTTTTCCCCCGCCTCTACAAGTTATTCTAAATTCAGGCGGGGGACCGCAATTCTTTTGAGGAGCAGACGAACCACGCATCATAGTTTCCCTTAGTAAACTAAAAATCAAAAATTAGTCTTAAATGTTATTTCGAATATCAATCTCTTCCGGAAGATGAGGAATTCTATACTGATTTAAATCGATATTCAATCTGGGCTAATAAAATTCTTAAGTAAACTTTTTCCGATAGGTTCTTTGAAGCGGTAATGCTCTCGAAAATGGCTGAAATCCCTGTTCGTACTAACATTAAAATAATAGTGAAATCTAAATTCTTTTTTGCTAAGTTTGGTCTATATTAAAGGAGCCTAGTGATTGAATTGCCCTTTTTGTAATAATCTGCTGGTTATTCTGGAGTTGAACCAGGTAGAGATAGATTATTGTACAAGCTGTCACGGTATCTGGCTTGATAACGGTGAACTGGAACTGCTGCTGCAGGATTCGAAAGAAAAAACTGCGCTGCTGAATTCCTTTTCTGAGAATAAGAATTCAGACGAGAAGATCATCAAATGTCCCATCTGCCGGAAGAAAATGGAAAAGGTTACGTGCGGAACAGACAACAAAATAACTCTGGATAAATGCAGAAGGGATCATGGCATCTGGTTTAACGAAGGTGAGCTTGAACAGGTTGTTGAAATGGGAGGACTTGATAAGCAGGATAAGATTATAGGACTTCTAAAGGAAATGTTTGCTCATAAATTAAATAATTAATGAGGTTAAAATGGTTATAGGAATAATTGTCTTAGTATTGGTTGTAATCGGAGTGCTGTATTTTGTTGGAAATTACAATTCGCTTATAGGATTAAGGAACCAGGTTAAAAATGCGTGGGCGCAGATTGACGTTCAGCTTAAACGCCGGCACGACTTAATCCCCAACCTTATCGAGACTGTAAAAGGTTATATGAACCATGAGCGGTCAACGCTGGAAAATATAACCAATGCAAGAAGCCAGGCAGTAAGTGCTCAGGGTGTCTCAGAGAAAGCAAAAGCAGAAGCGCGCCTAACTGAAGCGATGGGCAAGTTTAACCTGGTAGTTGAGAATTATCCTGATTTGAAAGCAAACCAGAACTTCCTTGCGCTGCAGGAAGAACTTACATCAACAGAAAATAAAATCTCATTTTCACGCCAGAGCTATAACGACCAGGTTTTATTCTACAACAATAAGATCCAGATGTTTCCATCGAACATTGTAGCAGGTATGTTCAATTTCAAAATGGAAGACTTCTTTGAAGTAGAAGATAAGGCAGAAAAAGAAGTACCGAAAGTAAGTTTCCCATAAGGCTTTACACATATTATGTGGGAATTAATTAAATCAAACCAAAGAAAGTCGGTCTTTCTTTTTACAGGGATGGCAGTTACGCTGATGCTTCTCGGCTATCTAATCGGAAGTACTTTCTATCCGGATGGGGGAGGAGTATTTGGTCTTTCCATAGCCATTATAATATGGACAGTCTTATCCATCATCAGTGTTACGGCCGGCAGTTCATTGGTGCTGTCAATCAGCCAGGCAAAAGAAGTAACCCCGGCAGTTCACCAGCAGCTTTTTAATGTAGTAGAGGAGATGAAATTAGCTGCGGGACTTCCAGCAATGCCTAAAGTTTATATAATCGATAGTTCTGCACTTAATGCCTTTGCCACCGGGAAAGACCCTTCACACAGCGCCGTTGCCGTAACAGCAGGTTTATTATCAAAACTCAATCGTGACGAACTGCAGGGAGTAATCGGTCACGAAATGTCGCATATAATGAACCGCGATACTAAGTTTATGACATACGCTGCAGTTATGCTTGGAACAATTGTAATAATTTCTGAGATATTTGTTAAGGGTATGTTTTATTCTGGCGCAGGCAGGAGATACGGGTCGAGATCAAAGAACAGCGGGGGACAGGCGCAGATCATTATACTTGCCATTGCAGTAATCTTTGCAATCTTAGCTCCTATAATGGCCAGGCTTTTATATTTTGCTCTATCCCGGAAGCGTGAATACCTTGCGGACGCATCTTCTGCAAGACTTACAAGATACCCTGAAGGGCTTGCCTCGGCTCTTGAAAAGATATCCGACTGCAGCGACGATCTTCCCTCTGCAAATAAAGTCACTGCCGCTATGTACATTGCAAATCCCCTCAAGAAAAAGGGGATGAAACTGTCCGACCTTTCAAGCACTCATCCGCCTATTTCAGAAAGGATCAGGATTTTGAGAGGCATGATGTACGGTGCAGGGTTCAGTGATTACCAGAAATCATTTTCTGCATTGAAAAGATCTTCAGCTGCAATTATCCCTGCTTCGGGATTAAGAGACGCGGCAGTTATTCCTCTGAGAGCTGCCGGGGAAGATCAGGCAGAACCACAGACTGCTGTACAAGAAAAAAGGAAATTGGGGAATATTATGATGGCGGTTAATGATTATTCCACCATTAACTGTGAATGCGGATTAAAGATAAAGATGCCGCCGGGATTCGGAATGAACCGTCCCGAGATTACCTGTCCCAGATGTGGAAGGAAGCACCGGGTGGAATCCGCTGGGCGAATAAAGATCTGAAAGCCATTTGAAGGGTTAAAACAGATGATTTACCCTTTTAAATTTATAAAAATTATCTAACCATAATTGATTTAATTGTTTTCCGAAAAGGCGAAGAATCTACAGTAAGACTATTTGCCTCCATTGTAATAAAATAAACGCCTGATGGAACTTTTGTGCCAAA
>DATFVA010000393.1:0-5015 GCA_035260565.1 Ignavibacteriaceae bacterium
CACCCTCAGCAATGAGTTCTCCTGCGCCGGGTCCGCAGATTCCGATCCCGATGATCCTCTGAGATTCAGGTTCCAAAATAAGTTTAGTAACTCCATCGCTCCGGCCTAAAGTTGTGGCTCTTCCCGAAGCAGCCCATGGAAATTTTGCAACTTCATAATTTATATTTTTTTCTTTAGCCTGGTTTTCCGTTAACCCGGCCCATGCTATCTCCGGATCCGTAAATACTACAGCTGGTATAGCAAGAGGTTCAAAAGCAACTTTTTCTCCTGCTATGGTATCAACGGCAACCCTTGCCTCGTGCGAAGCTTTATGGGCAAGCATAGGTTCCCCGACAATATCGCCGATTGCATAGATATTCTCCGCGCTGGTTTTCATCTGTTTGTTTGCAATTATCCACCCCCGCTCATTAACATTTATATGTGCATTCTCAAGTCCCAGACCTTTAGTATAAGGTTTTCTTCCGATAGACATTAATACATAATCATATTCCTGCTCTTCTGTCCCGTTCTCAGTTTCAATTTTAACCTTAATTTTCTTACCTGCTTCTTTCATTTGAACCACTTTTGCTTTAAGCATTATCTTTTCAAATTCTTTATCCAGTTTCTTTGAAAGATGTGAAACAAGATCACGGTCGGCACCGGGAAGCAGACCGGGCATCATTTCAACCACAGAGACTTTAGTTCCGAGAGAACTATATACCGAACCAAGTTCCAGTCCAATGTATCCGCCGCCTATAACAAGGAGCGATCCTGGGATTTCAGGAAGGTCCAGTGCGGAAGTAGAGTTTAATAATCTTTTACTATCAATTGTAAGTGCCGGGATTGTACTAATAACAGAGCCTGTGGCTATAATTGCATTATCAAACTGATGATTTTCAGTTGAACCGTCCGTCTTTTTAATCTCCAGAGTATTGGAATTTATAAATGCAGCGGTTCCCCGGATATATTTAACTTTCCGTTGTTTCGATACAATTCCCAGTCCCCCTGTTAATTGATTAACAACCTCATTCTTCCATTCCCGCAGCCGATCTATATGTATCTTTGGTTCACCGAATTCTATCCCCCAGTTCTTAGCTTCCTTTGATTCATTTATAACTTTGGCTGCATGCAGAAGGGCTTTCGACGGAATACACCCGCGGTAGAGACAAACCCCGCCGGGATTAATTTCTTTATCGATTAACGTTACATCCATTCCCAGGTCGGCTGCATAGAAGGCTGCAGCATATCCGCCGGGTCCCGCACCGATTACGGTTACACTTTTATTTTGTGATGTCAATGTTCACCTGAAATCTTAAAAGTAGAATTACTATTTGTATAAATCATTATTTAGAATTACCAGGTACTACCCAGATATTATTTTCAATCTCCAATTTTACGTCATCAATAAAAACTGCTCTTCCGGTTCCTCCGGGACGAAAATCAGTAACTATATCCACGTGCTGTGCTGATTCATTAAAAATTCCTTTTGATTTAAAACCGGATAACTCCAACCGGCCATTTTCAGAGTTCTCATCATCCACATAAGCTTCCGGATAGCTTTGCCCAATGGCTATGTGTAAAGTACCTCCGACCTTTTCAACAAACAAAGGATTTTTCAGTACTTTATCCATCCCGTTGTTCATGCCGAGCGCAACTTCCCCTAGCCGGTGTGAACCCTCATCAGTTTCAATTATTTTCCTTAAAGCTTCAAAACCTTTTTCTGCTGTATATTCCTTTATAACTCCTCCTTCAAACCTCAAATATATTCCCTGGATATCCATCCCGCCCTGGAAGACCGGCAGATCTACAAATATTTCCCCTTCAACAGAATTTGCATCAGGACTGGTAAAGACTTCACCGTCAGGAAAATTTCTATCGCCTGTGCATTTTATGATATTCTTTCCGGCTATGTTTAATTTAAGTTCAAGTTCTTTTTTTGTTACAGGATGAACAGTCTGAACTCTTATCTCCGAACTTTTCTTCAGCAATTGATAAATATCTTCTTCAACGTCATCCAGCAGGCGGGGATCAATGGTAGATGCCTTAACAATAAAATCTGAATACTCCTTCATCGACATTCCTTCCATATCAGCAAAACCCTGAGTTGGAAAGAGAGTTAATACCCACGGTTTTGAAAGCCTGATTTCCTTTACCGGGGCATCAACTTTCATAACTTCCCGTAAAAGTTCATCTTTAGCACCATTAAATAAATCAGGGTCTGATACTCCAAGGATCTCAATATACTTTGTCATCGATTTATATCTGTCGATATGCCATTCGGGAACTTTATTTATCTGGTCTTTACTTCCGAATTTTGTTATGGATGTGCCCCACACTCTTCCGCGGTCATTATCCGGTGCAACTATATTTATATCGGCAATCCCTCCGGCGGCAAAAATTTTATCCTGTAAAACACTTATTAAAGGCCAGCAGACATTTTCTCCTTTAACCATTATTACATCATCTTTTTTAATACCGCCCAGGCTGTAATCCAATAAATAATCCGCCCATTTTTCCAGATCACTTCCGGCTATTAAATTGTACATAAAATTCCTTATTCTTAGATTATCATTTTTAATGGTTGTTCCAGTGCTTCGCAGACCCACCGTAAGAACCGTGCAGCATCGGCACCGTCTATAATCCTGTGATCGTATGATAATGACAGCGGCAGCATCAATCGCGGGACCAGCCTGTTATCCTTATACACCGGCATCAGTTCTCCGCGTGAAACACCAAGGATTGCTACTTCCGGTGAATTTACAATTGGAGTAAAAGATGTTCCGCCAATACCGCCCAGGTTTGTAATAGTCATACAACCGCCCTGCATTTCATCAAGAGAAATCTTTTTGTTCCTTGCCTTTTCCGCAAGCTGATTCATCTCAATTGAAATCTCTTTAAGAGTTTTTCCATCCGCATTTTTTATAACAGGAACCAGTAAGCCATTTTCTGTATCTACAGCAATTCCGATGTTGAAATACTTCTTGTATATTATTTCATTCTTTTCCATATCAATACTGGAATTGAACTGAGGAAAAGTCTTCATCGCTGCAGTAATGACTTTTACAAGTATTGATGTCACCGTAAGTTTTCCGCCTGCTTTTTCAATTTCGGGATTAAATTCTTTCCTCATTTTTTCAAGATTTGTTATATCAGCTTTATCAAATTGTGTTACGTGCGGCGTTACAGCCCAGGCATAACTAAGATGCTGCGCTGTCTTTGCTCTTATCTTACTCATTGCCTTACGGTCGATATCTCCATACTTACTGAAATCCGGCAGAGCTTCCTGTTTAATACCTACTCCGATTCCCCTGGACTCAATTTCCTGGTTTATATTTTTCACGAAAACTTTAACGTCATCCATCGAAATTCTGCCGTTCGCTCCTGAACCTTTAACTTTATTTATATCTACTCCCAGCTCCCTTGCTATCCGCCTTACTGAAGGAGCAGCAGGAGCGGCATTAGTCATTATAGGAGGCTGTTCTTCTATTTCACCGGGTTTAAACTCTTCCCGTTTCCCGTCAGTTTCCGGTTTCCCGCCAGCCGGCGAAACTTCCGGTTCCTTTTCCTGAATTTCAACGGCTTCCTCAACTTCCTCTTTAATTTCTTCTTCTTTTTCTTCTCCAGCTTCTACCGATTCCACTCTAACAATAGTTTGACCGACCTTCGCTTTTTCTCCCTCTTTTACCATAACTTCAACGATTTTTCCGCTGATATCTGATGGTACCTCTATAGTAGCTTTGTCGGTTTCTATCTCCATTATGCCCTGGTCAGGTTCTATTGAGTCTCCTTTACTTACAAGAACTTTAAGTATATCTGCCGATTCGATATTTTCCCCAAGTTCCGGAAGTTTGAATTCAACTATCTTTTTGCCGGCTTCTTTCTGCTTTACTTCTTTTTTTGGTTTTTCAGCAGCACGGACTTTAACCTCTTTTTCTTCATCAGGCTTTTCTGCTTCTGCCGGTACCTTTTCAGCAGATTTTTTTTCTTTAGTTTTATCGGGCTGCTGTTTTCCATCTTCGATAGTGAATATTACCTGGCCGACTGTAACCTTATCTCCCGACTTTACCTTTACATCCTTTATTGTGCCTTTAAGCGTCGATGGAACTTCGATTGTTGCTTTATCTGTTTCAATTTCTATTACGCCCTGATCAATATCCACATTATCGCCGGGTTTAATTAAGACATTTATTATGTCAGCCGAATCTATGTTTTCTCCCAGTTCGGGTAATTTAAATTCTGTAGCCATTTATTTTTCCTGATTAAATATATTCAAGTTTATGGGGGAACACGGTCATTTATCTATTAACAGGATCTGGTTTTCCCGGATCAACGCCAAGCTGCTTTATTGCTTTTTCTACTGCATTCATTTTAATCTTATCTTCTTTGGCAAGACCATATAGAACAGCAATTACAATATGCTTTGCATCTACTTCGAAAAAGTCTCTCAGTTCCGCCCTGCCTTCACTTCTTCCGAAACCATCAGTTCCAAGCGACATCAGTGTACCCGGAACCCACTTTGCTATTGAATCCGGCAGTGCTTTTACATAATCGCTAGCTGCAACAAAAACGCCGTTTTCATTTTTAAGCTGCAGGGTAATGTACGGGACTTTCTGTTTTTCTGAAGGATGGAGCATATTCCATCTTTCAATATCCAGGGCGTCACGTCTCAGTTCTTTATAACTGGTTATACTCCAGACATCTGCAGCAACTTTAAATTCTTCTTCAAGTATCTCCTGGGCTTTCAGAACTTCGTTCATAATAGTTCCGCTTCCGAAAAGCTGAGCTTTCAATTTGGCCTGTTTTTTTGTTGAAGCCTTGAACTTATACATACCCTTAACAATTCCCTCTTTTGCTCCCTTAGGCATCGCGGGCATAGGATAGTTCTCGTTCATTACAGTCAGGTAATAAAAAACTCTTTCCTGATCTTCATACATTCTTTTTATTCCGTCTCTCACTATAACAGCTATCTCGTATGCAAATGCAGGGTCATATGTGATGAGATTAGGAATTGTATATGCTAACAGATGACTATTGCC
>DATFVA010000394.1:0-4473 GCA_035260565.1 Ignavibacteriaceae bacterium
GCTTGTTTTCAAAAAATACCAGGCGGCCGGGTCAGCAGAGGGCAGGAATTCCGCTGCGGGTTAAGATTTCTTAGCGCAGTTCGGACTTAATGCTGCCCTATTCAGATTATTCCAGGTTATACTGCTCCATTTTCGGAACAGGGTGGATATCTACCTGCCGCAGGATTCCGCCGCCTGAATTAACAAACTTGTGCGGAGTATCGGCAGGTGCAATAACGATTTGTCCCGGTCCTTTTTCAAATGTTTCATCTCCTATCGTGAATGTTGCTTTCCCCTCAAGAGTTATAAATACTTCTTCATATGGATGTTTGTGAAGTTTCGCTCCTTTGCCGGGCGCTGCTTCTATTATAAAAAATGAAACATTGGTATCATTAAAATTGTATCCTTCAAACTTCCAGCCTGTGCTCGTAGCCGGCAGTTCTTCTTTATTGACTTTAATCGCCATAAATATCCTTTATAAATAAATTTTTTACACTTCCTTCTTCCTGAAAAGGCCGCGTAATAAATAATGTTCTTTTTGAATAATACCATAATATATATTAATCTAAATAAAAAACGGGGTATATATGTGAAGCGATGCGGGACCAGCTCTGCGGGAACCACCAAATTGGCGACCAAATGATAAATTACTTTATCGTTTCTTTCCCCCTTTCACCCCCCTTCCTTATCTCAACATTGATTTTACCTTACAGCATAGCGTAGCTTTAGCCCCTGATCTTCACGTCTGCGGGCCCTTTTTTTTGCCGGACTATAGTTTCTATTACCCCTGCGCCTCTCTTCAAATAACTTCTGGAATATACTATCATTGTAATCTGATTATGAGCGACGATCAGATGACAATTATATTAATTGACTATCCCCCTAAATCACGATACGCCGTTCACCTCACCACTCCAAAACTCTATCCCCCCAATACTCCGTTCCTCCTTTCTGCTTTTTAATTCCCCCTAAAGTTTATTAAAATAGGTTGAATTATTATTTGTTTTTCAAATTACTGGAAGAAAAATGGTTAAACCTGCAAATTTTTTACTGCTTATTTTTACTGTCGCAATTCTTTCTGCTGCAATAACTTATCCGCAGCAAAAGGGAGATTTTTTAACTGATGCTATGGATACTACGGTTAATCCCGGCAGCGATTTCTTTACGTATGCTACCGGTACATGGATGAAGGAAAATCCGATACCGGCTTCGGAGAGAAGGTGGGGATTGGCGAACCTGGTTAACGAAGAAACATATGCCCGCCTTAAAGGTATTCTGCAGGAAGCTGCTTCAGCTAAGTCGCCTGTAGGTACAGCAAAACAGAAGATAGGTGATTTTTATTTTACGGGTATGGATACTGTGTCAATCGAGGACCAGGGTCTGACTCCTATTCAGCCTGAACTTGATAAAATAGCATCTGTTAATTCTAAAGAGGATTTGTTCAAAACTGTAGCTCTTCTTCAGAATGAAGGTGTTAATGTTATGTTCGGAGTCTTTATCGACCAGGATATGAAGAACAGTGAACAGTATGCTATTTATTTGTGGCAGGGGGGACTTGGACTCCCGAACCGTGAATATTATTTCCGGGATGATGACCGTACTCAGAATATCCGTAATGAATATAAGATACACATTGCTAATACTCTTGAACTTCTCGGTGAGGATCAGAGCCGGGCTGATGCAGATAATAACGTGATATATAAAATTGAAAATTTCCTAGCTGATTCATCAAGGAAGCTGGAGGACCTGCGCGATCCTTATGCCAATTATAATAAAATGTCTATTGGTGAGCTTGAGAAAACAGCTCCCAATATTGAATGGAATATTATGTTAAAAGAAATGGGTATTAAGAATGTGGATTCAATAATAGTGGGGCAGCCTGAGTTTGTCCGCGCACTCAATGCCGCTGTTGATAAGTTCAGTCTTGCTGACTGGAAAACATACCTGAAGTTTCATCTCCTTAATGAATTTGCAGGCACACTCGGTAGCAGGTACGATAATGAAAGATTTCATTTCTATGGTACAGTAATGTCAGGTGTGAAGGAACAGAAACCCCGCTGGAAACGGATTCAGGATGCAACCGAAGGAGCAATGGGTGAGCTGCTCGGACAGATTTATGTTGAGAAGTATTATTCCCCTAAAACCAAAAAACGCTATGAGAAGATCGTAGATGACTGTATAAATGCTTTCGCCGACAGGATTAAAAACCTCGACTGGATGAGCGATTCCACCAAACAGAAAGCACTTGCAAAACTGTATACAGTTACAAAGAAAGTCGGCTATCCTGATAAGTGGAAAGACTTTTCCGCTTTGAAGGTTGACCGCAGCTCTTTTGCAAGAAATACTATACAGGCTAACATTTTCTGGACTAACTATTCAATCAACAAACTCGGAAAGCCTGTCGACAAGCTTGAGTGGAATATGACGCCGCAGACATGGAATGCATATTATAATCCTTCGAATAATGAAATTGTCCTCCCTGCGGCTGCCTTTATTGTTCCCGGCGTTCCCGACTCTCTTGTTGATGATGCCGTTGCTTATGCCTATGCCGGTGCTTCAACTATCAGTCACGAACTTACTCACGGCTTTGATGATGAAGGAAGGCTCTTTGATGAGAAGGGAAATCTTCATAACTGGTGGACAAAAGAAGATGAAGATAAGTTCAAAGAAAAAACTAAAATGCTCGTTAACCAGTTTGATGATTATGTTGTGCTGGATAGTATGCATATCAATGGCCAGGCAACGCTTGGTGAAAACCTGGCTGACCTTGGGGGAGATGTGATTGGTTGGGATGCTTTTACGAAGACAAAGCAGTACAAGGAAGGAAAGAAGATAGAAGGTCTTACTCCCTCCCAGAGATTCTGGATAGGTTATGCATATTCGTGGCTGGGACATACACGTCCTGAGGCTCTTGCACAGCAGGTATTAACCGATGTTCATTCACCTAACTTCCTCCGTGTGAACGGACCTTTCACGGACGTTGACGCCTGGTATCAGGCATTCAACATAAAACCTGATGAGCCTATGTACCGTCCCCCGGAAAACCGTGTCAAGATCTGGTAGGAAGAAGTAGGAATGAATGGTTGCATGACTGCCTGGTGATTGAGATTAAGGTGTTCATGCAGCCATTCAGTCATTCAACCCACCTGCCGGTTTACCAAATGGAACGGATTGAAGATTGGTGAGGCAGGTCTTTCAATCATTTTCTCTATTCCTGAGGCTGATTTCATATCCTTCACTCTTCAGCATTATCCGGTTCTTGTTCAAAAATTCTTTGATTGCTTCAACAGGAATTATCTTGGTTATACCGTATTTAATGCTCTTATGATTAAACGGGTATGCTTTTCCTGTGTATGGAATTAAGGTATTATATGACTTTCCGCTGCCGAGTTTTTGGGGGGCCAGATACGTTTCCTCATCTTCGGGAACCCACTGGACCATACCGACAAGTTCAAAGTGAGGTACCCCGTCTCTTATCGCAAGTACGAGTCCTCCGCTGAATCCCGGGTTAACTACAGCATCGACAAGAAATGAGCCCTGGCTGTCGCGGTTGGGACTGCTGACGATTGCTTTAGTAACCATCTGGTAATTAATCGGATATCCGAACAGGTATACAAATGTTCCCCATTCAAGTTCTTTTGACTTGCCGATAGGGTAGGGAAATACAGGTACACGGAACCCCGTCTGCCCGCTGTATTTTTTTCCCAGTATGGCTATATCCGCCTGGTCGTCTTTAGCAAGCAGTTCAACTTCACTTCCTTCAGGGAAACCCGCAACATAAATAGTTTCTTTGTCACGTATTGAAATAGTCTCCACGAATGGTGAAGTGCTTCCGTCGGGATTTTCCCTGAACACCATAATTGTATCAGGAAAACTTACAATGTGTGCACACGTAATTAATGCTATCGCACCGTTCTCTGAAGAGACGGTGAAAGCGGTACCGGATAAAGAATTGTTCCCGAATTCTTCGGAGGCGGCTTTATCTTTCAGTACGTCATCATTAAGCATTTTATAGGTGATCTGCTCATCCGGACTGAATTTGTAGATTTTATAAAAGATTGTACAGTTTATCCTCTGAACGCTTTCACTTATTCTCTCAAGTTCGGGTGAAGATGACTTGTAGGGGAACTCGCTGTCGTACTTGCCGTCGTTGAGAGTAGGGTAAATTGTTTCCAGTTTAGGAGCACAGGAATTGAGAAGAACTGTAATAAAAATTATTGGTAGTAGCTTGTTTGACATAACTATCCCGGAAAAGATTGTATAAATCTAAGGAGAAAGAGGGTAAAGTAGCAAGTGGGGGAGGAATGGAGTTATGGAGTGAAGGAAAAATGGAGTGGTGGGCAAACCACGAAGCATAGATTTTCAGGGGTTGTCATTCTGAGGATGGAGGAATGGGGCGGGGGAGTTATGGAGTATTGGGCGAACCCGCCTGACATCGAGGCAGGCCGACGAGGGATAGGTAGAATAAACTTTTAGAATTTCATAAATGAAATT
>DATFVA010000395.1:0-8467 GCA_035260565.1 Ignavibacteriaceae bacterium
TCATCTGAATTCAGAATTGCATCCGGACCTTTATCAATCAGCGCCGTTAATTTTGATGAATCAGTCAATACTGTATTACTGAGCATATAATCCACTGCATCCTCACCGGTCCTCCCGCCTGTCAGTTTCTGGACTAAAGAATTGTCCTTACCGAGGTATTCATATAAACTTCTAATCTGTTTTCTCAGCAGATCACGCTGGGACTCCATGTCCAGATCCCTGGGAATAATATCTGCTATAGTAGAATCCAGCTCTTCGCCGGTATACTGTTCATCTCTCTGATCTTCCGGCAGCTTAAGCTCATTCGCAAGATCTATAACATCATTGGCCGCAAAAAATAAATCTGAAGTAGTAAGAGGGTTCAGCGATAATGCGTACAACTCGTTGGATACTCCCCTTAATCGGTTCTGCGTACCTGCAATTTTATCCCACAAATCACCGTATTTATCTTTAAGATCGGGATTTGCCGCAACTGCAGCCTTAAACTTTTTTTCAAAGTCCTTCTTCTTCTGCATTAATACCGGATTGCGCAGACCTTCAAGCATTCCCGTGTAAGCTTTCTGCGAATTGGAAAACATAAACAGCCGGTTCTGAAGCTCATTTTTTCTTTCCGGATTTTCCTGTATGAGCTTTGAATACATATCGACCATATTATTCAGCATTTCAAGCGTATGAGGGTATGAAATATCTCTTGAATATTCAAGCTGTGCTACGGTATTAAGCCGGTCTGTTGATCCGGGATTACCGACGACAAACACATCCTCTCCCGCAGCTGCACCGCTATCGCTCCATTTAAAATAATCATCGGTCTTCAGAGGATTGCCTGAGTCATCATATACCCTGAAGAAAGTGCAGTCCAGATCATAACGCGGAAATGTAAAATTATCAGGGTCGCCGCCGAAGAATCCCATCTCTGTTTCGGGAGCAAAAACAAGTCTTACATCATTATACCTTTTATAACCGTATTCTGAGTACCTTCCGCCGTTATACAGAGGTGTAATCTGGATTCTCAGCCCGGTGCTTTCCTGTTCGCGGTCCTTAATCTCAGTCATCATACTATCTTCAATCGCAGTTTTCTCTTCCTCGGTTGTGCCAGCGCTCATAGCATTTTGTATCTCATCAGTCACATCCTTAATTAACACCAGCTGATCGACATACAAACCGGGTACGGGACGCTCATCCTCTAATGTCTCAGCATAAAATCCGTTCTTCATAAGATCTTCACCCTCTTTAGTTACATCAGAAACGCTTTCCCTCCCGCAGTGATCGTTAGTCATTACAAGTCCGTCTGCAGATACAAAAGAAGCTGAACAATAGTTTGCAAAGCGGAGTGCTGATTTCCTAACATGATCAAACCATTCCTGAGTCGCCTTAAAATTATATTCTTTCTGAAAGTAGTCAACAGGCGGGTATTCGAATGTCCACATTTTACCCATATCGTACTTACCCGCTGTAACTGTATCCAGGTTCAGCCAGGAATAAGCTCCTGAAGGATTGCCGTCAGTGCGGGAAGCGGTCTGCTGTGAGGAGGAACATCCGGATATTAAAATAAAAGAAACTGCCGCCACTAAAGCGGGCAAATATTTTCTGAATATATTTAACATAATTTTTCCCTGAGAGAATTTTTTCTATAATATTTTTTTTCAGCCAATAAATTTACCATTATTAGATTCTATAAAATAGAATTCGGCTCACATTTAAATAAAAAAAAGGAAGCAGGATTTTCTGCTTCCTTTAAAATGATCTGGTAATCACTAAAATTGTTGATTACCGGTAAAACTATTGATGAATCAGGTTAAATGTATGAATCCGGCTGATACAGGGGTTCAATTTCCCATTCATCTTCAATTGTTCCCACACAGTGCGAACACTTGGGAACGTTAAAAACAACCTTCTCCTCACTAGGGTTTGCCCTGACAAAATTTAAGATCGTCTTGCAGCTTGAACACTGAACAATATGCGATGTTGTCGTTTTCTTGCTGCATTCAGGACAAATAAACCCTAAATCACCTGGTGTTTCATCAGGGTTGACCAGGAAAATTGCATTGCATTTGGAGTGGTTGCATTTAGCGAAGTGCCACTTTACAGTATCCTTTGTATCGATAATTAGCTCCCGCGTATTTTTAATTGATATAAACATAAGTAGTAATAAATAAAAAGTCCATTGCAAAAATTTTCTCTTATTAAATTTCCGCTCACTTGAAACGTGAGATTAATTTCATAAATTGAGATGTACAAAATTGTTTATAGAGACTTAAGAAAAAACCTATTAAAAATTCTACGATATTTTTTTCAATATCCTTGCAATGAGGAGTATAAATGGACAAAATCAAATCATTTAAGGCATACGACATACGGGGTAAGGTACCTTCGGAACTTAATTCAGAACTCGCGTATAAAGTCGCAGTCGGGTTTGCAAAATTAACGGATGCGGAAAAAGTTGTAATAGGTCATGATATACGCAGATCTTCAGAAGCTATCTCAGACTCGGTAAAGAGAGGGTTAAACGACCATGGTGTCGATGTCATTGATATAGGTCTCTGTGGAACTGAGATGATTTATTATGCTACCCCTGTTTATGAAGCTGACGGAGGCATAATGATTACAGCCAGCCATAATCCGCCTGAATACAATGGGATGAAATTTGTAGGAAAGGGTTCGGTACCGATCGGGTATGATAGCGGGCTGAGTGAAATAGAAAAAATGATCGTTAACGATGATCTGCAGATACATAACCTCGAACCCGGAGATGTAGACCACGATGATGTGATGAGTGGGTTTCTTAATCATCTGTTTAATTTTTTTGATATCAGGAAGGTAAAGCCTTTTAAAGTTGTTGTTAATGCGGGAAATGGGTGCGCCGGACTGGTAATCGATGCAATCGAGCCTAAATTGCCGATTGAAATGATAAAACTATTTAATGAACCAAATTCTGATTTCCCTAATGGGGTGCCTAACCCCCTTCTCACGCAGAACAGGAAACCTACCATAGATGCTGTAATTCAGGACCATGCTCATCTGGGTGTCGCGTGGGATGGTGATTTCGACAGGTGCTTCTTCTTCGATGAAAAAGGAAACTTTGTTGAAGGTTATTATATTGTCGGGCTTCTCGCTAAATCAATATTAAAGACAAATCCCGGTGCAAAAATTGTCCACGATCCTCGCCTGGTTTGGAATACAATTGATATAGTTAAAAGCAGCGGCGGTGAGCCTGTTGTATCAAAGAGCGGCCACGCATTCATTAAACAGAAAATGAGAGAGGTTAATGCGATTTACGGCGGAGAGATGTCGGCTCATCACTATTTCAGGGAAAATGCTTATTCCGACAGCGGGATGATCCCTTTCCTGCTTGTTATGCAGCTTATGTCTGAAGAAAACAAGCCTTTATCCGCCCTTGTTGAAGAGATGATTGCAGCATATCCCTGCAGCGGTGAGATAAACTCAGAAATAAATGACCCCAAAGCCAGACTGGATGAAGTTGAAAAGAAATATTCTGATGGGAAGATCGATCACCTTGACGGCTTGAGCGTTGAATATGACAACTGGAGGTTTAACCTGAGAATGTCAAACACCGAACCTATTATCAGACTGAATGTTGAAAGCCGGGGAGATAAGAAACTCATGGAGGAAAAAACCGAAGAGCTTTTGAAGCTGATTAGAAAAGACTGAAAGTGAAGAATGTAAGGTAGATATTTAATTGTCTATATCCATTCTTCACTCGTCGTCCTTCATTCGTATTTACCTATATCTTTACTTCAATTTTGAACGGGACTTTCAGCTTTTCCCATTCAAGACTAACAATGGCTGTAGAGTCACTCGTTTTAGTGATTTCATACCCTAACCATTCCATAAAATTATTCTTTTCAGGCTTTACATTTACTCTTAATGCATCTTCAGCTTCATTGTATTCGAATGCTCCCCACTGATCGGCAACCTTATTAAAAATCACTGTCCATTCATCTTTCCCCGGTATTGTAAAAAACCCGTAAGAGCCTGCAGACAGTTTTTTACCCTCGATTACGACATCAGTACTGAAAGTAATTTTTGTAGCTTCGTTTGCTCCTGCACGCCAGACCTTATCATACGGTACTAATCCCCCCCAAATTTTTCTTTCTTTAACACCGGGACGGCTGTATGAAATTGTAATGTCAGTAAATCCAACCGTTTGAGAAATTGAAGCTTTAGGACTGATCCTTACTTTTTCATTTTTCTCCTGTGAATACGATTTTGTAAAGCCTGCGGCAATGATTAATACCGCAGTACAGGCTATAGTTAATATAATTTTCCTGGATAACATACAGTGACTCCTCGTTATCTGATTAAACCATGATAGTTTTATTCATAATTTATAAAATTGCGGGTTCTTCGCCAATAGCAGATCAGATTAAAATTTTCAGACCATCTATAAGGCCGCCGATATCGCTTTCATTATTATAAAAATGGGGCGATATCCGCACTATTCCTTCCCGCACCGCCAGTTCAATCTTTTTATTCTTAAGTACTTCAAGGATTGAATAAGCCTTTGCATGTTTGAACGATACTATTCCCGACAGGTACTTATGATTGATTTCAGATAGAAAGGGAGTTATCCCGATTTTTTGAAGTTCCGAAATTAAAAGCCTGGAATTTGAAATTACCTGTTCTTCAACTTTATCGACTCCGAAATCCCGGAATAATTTAAGAGAGGCATTCAGCGCATAGATACCGGCCGAATTAAGCGAGCCGGGCTGAAATCTTTCTGCATTATCCTTCAAAGATAAATTGTAATCGAGGAGATCCCACCCGTCATTTACACCAAGCCACCCGACGTAAACAGGATCAATTTTCTGCTGAAGTTTCTCGTCGATATAAATGAATGACAGTCCCTGCATACCCAGCATCCACTTCTGGGTACCGCACGATACGAAATCAATATTGCATTTATTTACATCGAGCTTCAAGGCACCGAGTCCCTGGATAGCATCAACACTAAGAATAATCCCTTTGGCTTTACAGGCTTCGCCAAGTTTTTCAAGATCAATCCTATAGCCGGTAAGGAACTGAACCATACTTACAGAGACCAGCTTTGTCTTTGAATTGAACTTTTCAATAATATCTTCCGCACTTACAATTCCGTCGCGGGATTTAACGATGACTATTTTTACCCCTTTCTTTTCGAGATTCATAAAGGGATAAATATTTGCCGGGAATTCAAGGTCATTCAGAATTAGTTCATCACCTGCATCCCAGTGTAGACCCTGGGCAAGAAGGTTCAATCCATTTGTCGTATTATCTGCAAAGGCTATCCGCCCTTTATCAGTATTTAAGGCAGTTGCCAATAGATCCTTGGTTTCCTCAGTTATCTGAACAAATGAAGGGTAATCATCAATATTATCTTCACTTCTTGTCCTGAAATATTCCTGCATTACGTCCAGCACTCTCTGAGAGAACGGCCCTGTAGCTGCATGGTTGAGATAAATTATTCCTTTTCCAATGTGTGGAAAAAGTTTTCGTGCTTCTATCTGGTCCATAAAATTTTTTTATTTTTACGTGTCAATAATAACAATTATTATTGTTTATTATAAAATAGGAATCACGTCAAAGTGGTTAATCTTTGAAATTAAAAGTAATAATATTTAGATTTTTACTCTAATTATTAAAGAAAAATATAATTCTCATCGAAAGCAGGTAAAAAATGTCGCACCCTAAACCAACAAAACACGAAGAGTTAAGACCGGAAGATCTACGATGGAATTGTGACCCTGATATTTTTGAATTTGATTCGACTATTGATCTTGAACCGATGGAAGGTATAATCGGCCAGGAAAGAGCGTTAAAAGCAATTAGACTGGGCGTAGATCTGCGGAGCCCCGGATATAATATCTTTATCGCGGGTTTGTCAGGTTCGGGCAAAGCTACAACCGTTAAAAAGATGCTTGAAAAAATCAGTTCAAACTGCCCTCCTTTGTATGATTATGCATATGTCAACAATTTCAAAGACCCTGATATGCCGCTGCTTCTGACATTTTCCGTTGGCAAAGCCAGACAATTTAAACAGGATTTAAACTCAGCTATCCAGATTTTGAAGAATAGAATCCCCCAGACGCTCGATAGTGACATGTTTACGGAAAGGAGAAAGCAGCTGGTTCAGGGGTATAATGAGCAGGAGCAGGCTCTCATGAATGATTTCGATCAGAAGCTGAAGGAGGATAACTTTACGCTTGTGCAGGTTAAAGTAGGTGACGGAGCCAGACCAGATGTCTACCCTTTGATTGATGAAAAACCTGTACCGGTTTACCAGCTGGATGAACAGATAAAAGAAGGAAAACTCACCAAAGACAAAGCGAAAGAATTATTAAATAAGTACAATGAGCTGCAGCAGGATCTTAAAGTAATTTTCAAAGAGGGATTGAAGATAAGCCAGAGCTTTGAAAAAAAGATGCTTGAGATAGAAAAAGCTGCAGTTGAAATAGTTGTAAAAAGTGTAATCGATAACATCAGGGACAGGTACAACGATGCGAAGGTAATTGATTTTATTGAACAGGTTGAGTACAATATTATGGAGAATATTCAGGTATTTAAGGGCGTAAAACCACAAGGGCCTGTAACTCCTGAAGGATTCGAGATCGACTACTTTAAGGAATATGATGTCAACATCATTCTGGATAATAGTGAAACAAAAGACTGTCCGGTAATAATAGAAACTTCACCTAATTTTATAAATCTTTTCGGAACCATAGAAAAAGTTAGCGATGGAAGAGGAGGATGGTATAGTGATTTCACAAAAATAAAAGCTGGTTCCTTTCTCAAAGCAAATGGTGGCTACCTGGTTCTGAATGTGCAGCATCTGTTCGAAGAACCCGGCGTATGGCGCACACTTAAAAGAGTGCTGACATACAATAAACTGGAAATCCAGGAGACTCCTGGAGTGTTTCAATTTACTTCCTCAATTCTCAAACCTGAATCTATTGAAATTGATACTAAGATAATCCTAATGGGAAGTCAATGGGTATACTCACTGCTTGCTGAACGGGAATATGATTTTAAGAAGATGTTTAAGATAAAAGCAGACTTTGATTATGAAATAAAAAGATCCGATAAGGTAATTGTTGAGTATGCGCAGGTTATAAAAAAATTGGTTAGGGAAGAAGGTTTATGTGAATTCGACAAATCTGCTATTGCAAAACTTATTGAAATAAGTGCACGGTTTGCGGGACAAAAATATAAGCTCACCACCAGGTTTTCAAAGATTGCCGACCTTGCAAGGGAGGCAAATTTCTGGGCCCTTGATGATGGTTTTGATATTATAAGTAAAGCTCATGTAAAAAAGGCCTATGATCTCGCTAAGGAAAGACATGGCCTTCTTGAATCTAAAGTTGACGATATGCTTAACGATGAAATGATATTATTAGATACTGAGGGCGAGAGAGTCGGGCAGATAAACGGACTCGCTGTGTACAGCACAGATTATTATGCTTTCGGAAGACCTACCAGAATAACTGCCACTGTTTCTCTCGGGAGTGGAAGTATTATTAATGTTGAGCGTGAAGCAGGTATGAGCGGACGGCATTATAATAAAGGTGTTCTTATTATCTCCGGTTATTTCAGGGAGACGTTCGGGCAGGAAATGCCTCTTTCATTTAATGCAAACCTCGTGTTTGAGCAATCATATGGAACCGTAGACGGAGACAGTGCCTCCTGTGCGGAGATATATGCGCTGCTGTCCACACTTGCAGATCTGCCTTTAAAGCAGTATCTGGCTGTCACAGGGTCGCTGAATCAGAAAGGTGATGTTCAGCCGATAGGAGGTGTTAATGAAAAGATCGAAGGCTTCTTCGACTTATGCAGAGAAAGAGGATTAAATAAGAGGCAGGGTGTCGTTATCCCGGTACAGAATGTGAAAGAACTTATGCTGAAGGAAGAAGTCGTGGAAGCTGTAACAAAAGGTGAATTCCATATATACCCGATTGAAAAAGTGGAGGAAGGTATTGAGCTGCTAACGGGGGTAAGTGCAGGTAAGAAATCGGCAAAGGGTTACCCGGCCGGAACTGTCTTTGACCTGGTTGAGAAAAAAATAAAATATCTTTATGCGAGATCTAAAGCCATCCGTCCTAATGGAGAAAATAAAACTGTAAGCAAAAAGAAAAAGAGATGAAAGCTAACCTCAACGATATTTTTGCGAAGACAAAAATACTGTGTACTCTTGGACCGGCAACCGCTGCAGCAGATATGATCAGGAAACTGGTCCTTTCTGGAGTAGACGGGGTAAGGCTGAATTTCTCTCACGGTTCCTATGAATTCTTTGAAAACGTTCTTGGGAATATCCACGAGGTATGCACGGAAGAGAAAACCCCTCTTGCAATACTCGTGGATCTTCAGGGCCCGAAAATAAGGATAGGAGAGCTTGTTCAGCCCGAACTAGAACTTGAAACCGGGAATGATATTGAAATCACTATTGAAAACGTTAAAGGCACTGAGAAGTGTATCT
>DATFVA010000396.1:0-14637 GCA_035260565.1 Ignavibacteriaceae bacterium
CACGATACCCGAAAATAGTTGCACCGTCTTTATGCTTACTTAGTGCATTATACCAGAAATCAAGGTAACCGTAAAAGATATTATCGCCGAGTATAAGGCTTACGCTGTCATTTCCTATGAAGTTTTCCCCGAGAATAAATGCTTCAGCGATTCCGCGGGGTTTTTCCTGAACGACATACTCAATTTTTAATCCAACCTGCGAACCATCTTCAAAAAGCTGACGGTATAGGGGAATTGTTTCTTCATTCGAAATAATAAGAATTTCACGAATTCCGCCTAGCATTAAAATTGATAAGGGATAATAAATTAATGGCTTATCATAAATTAATGCCAGCTGTTTACTATAAACTTTAGTGATAGGGTAAAGACGGGACCCCGAACCGCCCGCTAAAACTATACCTTTCATTTTATCCGAATTTTATTTGAGAATATTAAACTTCTTTAACCAGATTATTTTCAAATTTATATTTTTTCCCTGACTTTTCACAAAATGCAAACCCTTTATCATCAAAAATAAGCTTCTTGCCTGCTTCGCTGTACCAACCTTTTATTTTAGCCGGGTTACCGACAACAAGAGCGAAATCGGGTACATCTTTTATAACTACAGCACCTGCTCCCACAAAAGCAAATCTTCCAATTGTAATACCACATACTATAGTTGAATTAGCTCCCAGGGAAGCCCCTTCTTTTACAAGCGTATTAATATAATACTCCGCACCGACCTGCGGATACTTTGAACGCGGATTCAGAATATTTGTAAATACCATAGAAGGACCGCAAAAAACATAATCCTCAAGTTCCACACCTTCATATACAGAAACATTATTCTGAATTTTAACAAAATTTCCTATTGTAACATTATTTGCAATATTCACATTTTGGCCGAGTATACATTTTTTACCGATTTTAGATCCCGACTGTACGTGAGAAAAATGCCATATTTTTGTATTCTCTCCTATTTCTACATTATCATCGACTACGGCATATTGATTAATGTAGTAATTCTTATTTTCCATTTTAAATTTCTCCGGGTTTCAAAGTTGTTTGAATTTTGTTTAATCTATAATACAGGTCTTCCTGCTGTAAGGCAGGACTGAGCTTTTTCAAGAATTTCCAGTACTTCCACAGCGTGAACGCCATCTGTCAGCGGGTTCTTATTATTAATTATCGAATTGAAGAAATGTTTCTGTTCTTCAGCAAGCGGCTGACGCTGTTCAAAATCGATAACTTCAAAGTCACCGTCAAATTTCTGGAGAACACCATCTATATTTCTAAATCCCTTTGGATAGAATTTGAGTTTATCTGTCTTGAGACTATCCTCAAAAACAAACATTCCCTCATCACCTATAATAACAAGCCGCTGTTCCTTAAAAGGATGAAGCCAGCTTACAAATATATGCGCATGAATATTGCCTTTATAAGATAAATAGGTAATAGTAGTATCTTCGATTTCAGGTTGTAATATTGCAGCTCCCTTTGCATCAACATAGACAGGGTTGCTTTCAAGCAGATATTGAATTACCGATATATCATGCGGAGCAAAACTCCATAAGATATTTTCCTCACTTCTGATCGAACCGAGATTCAACCTGTTGCTGTATATGTATTGCAGCGGTCCAATCTTATTTTCTCTTATCATCTTTTTAATTTTTTCCACAGCCGGATGGTACAGCAGAACATGGCCTACCATTAATTTTCGGTCGACCTGTTCAGCGATATCGACTAATTCCCTCGCGTGCGTTGAAATAAGTGTAATAGGTTTTTCAACAAGGACATTCTTACGGTTTAATAATGCTTTTTTTGCAAGCTCGTAGTGTGTTTCAGCCGGAGTAGCTATAATTACTGCATTTATACGGGGATTTTCAATAACATCTTCAAGCTTTGTGGTGAAAGGAATATCTACAGAGATTCCTTTTATTTTTTCAGAAGCTTCAGGATTAAAATCGCATACATATTTTAAGTTATTTCCGAGCAATTGATCTGCAGTCCTTACATGGTTAATTCCCCATCTTCCTGCTCCTATTATTCCTAATCCGATTTCATCAAACATTTCAAGCCTTTACAATTTTATTAGTATCAATTATTCCATGCTTAGTAAATGCATTTCTACTGTCAACTATCAGTTTTGCATTTTCAGCGATCATTTTATAATCATAGTCCGAATGATCTGTGCTTAAAACGACGAGATCATATTTTACCAGATTTTCTTTAGTCAGGGCGACCGATTCCATATCAAATTTATACTTACGTGTTCTCGGCAGTTTAGGAACATAAGGATCATTATAATGCACTTCACACCTTTTTTCGCGGAACAATTCTATAAGCCGCAGGGAAGGAGATTCTCTCATGTCGTCTATGTCTTTTTTATAAGCAACGCCCAGTATTAAAACTTTTGAACCATTCAATGATTTTTTAACCCGGTTCAGCGCTTCACCTCCTTTTTCAACAACGTAGTAAGGCATATAAGTATTTACCTCTCCTGCAAGTTCAATGAAACGGGTATGTACTTCATATTCGCGTGCTTTCCAGGTCAGGTAGAAAGGGTCAATCGGGATACAGTGTCCACCCAAGCCCGGGCCGGGAAAAAAGGGCTGAAAGCCGAAGGGTTTTGTAGAAGCGGCTTCAATAACCTCCCAGACGTCAATATTCATTCTGTCAAATACCATTTTCAGTTCATTGACAAGAGCTATATTTACCGAACGATATATGTTTTCGGTCAGCTTGGTGGCTTCTGCGGCACGGGTCGATGAAACGGGAACAGTTTTTACAACAACATTATTGTACATAGCTACGGCAATTTTCACGCATTCCGGTGTTACACCGCCCACAACCTTAGGTATAGTTGCTGTATTAAAACTTGGATTGTTGGGATCTTCTCTTTCAGGAGAAAATGACAAATAAAAATCTTTACCCACTACGAATTTTTTTCCGCCGTCCCGTTCACCTGCTTTTTCGAACATCGGCAGCAGGATTTCATCGGTCGTGCCCGGATAAGTAGTTGACTCGAGAGAAACCAGCTGTCCTTTTCGAATATATTTCTGAATAGTTTCGGCTGTACTAACTATGTAAGTCATATCTGGTTCACGATGTTCATCAAGAGGAGTAGGGACACAGATTATAATAGCATCAGCTTCGGGCAATCTGTCGAATTCATTTGTTGCAATAAAAACTTTCTTATCCACAACATCTTTAATTCTTTTGACTGCAATATGTTTTATATAACTCTTCCCTGAGTTAAGACTATTTACTTTTGTTTCATCAAGATCAAATCCCAAAACCTTAAACCCTTTTGAGGCAAACTCCAAACCGAGTGGAAGTCCAACATAACCTAATCCGATAATTCCTATAACTGCGGATTTATTCTCTAATTTTTCCAATAATTCCATAAATATTCCTTTGTGATTTGAATGGGGAATCTGTTTACTTTCAAATACCAGGCCGGATAAAGTACCAGTTTAGAATGATCACTTATTTTGCTTAATTTTTACCAAATTAGGCCCAAATTTACTGAGGAAAGTGGAAAGGACAAAATACAAACCATCAGATTGGTGTGACTCAGAATAAAACAAGCATTATTTTATAACAGAGTTCCCCGCAGTACGAAGATAGCTACTCCAAAATAGATTATTAAACCCACAACGTCGACCATTGTAGCCACAAGCGGGGCACTTGAAGTAGCAGGATCTGCGCCCAGTTTTTTTAATATAAAAGGAAGCATAGAGCCGGAGAGTGTACCCCATAAAACGACGCCAATTAGAGCTAAAGAGACTGTAAATCCGACGAGAAGCCAGTGAACGCCATAAACATCCGAGAAAGCCTCCCAGACAGAAATTCTTAAAAATCCTATCACAGCCAATATTGCTCCCAGCACTACACCTGTTATTATCTCCCTTCTCATTACAAACAACCAGTCTTTAAGGGAAATTTCCCCGAGAGAAAGGGCACGAATAACAAGAGTTGCTGCCTGGGAACCGGAATTACCCCCGCTTGAGATAATTAATGGAATGAAGAGCGTTAAAACAATGGCTTTCTTTATCTCGATTTCAAACAATCCCATTGCGGTTGCTGTAAACATTTCACCTACAAATAATAAGGCAAGCCAACCGCCGCGTTTCTTTATCATCTCGAACAAAGAGATTGATGAATAAGCTTCTTCAAGCGCTGTAACACCGCCTATTTTGTGAATATCTTCTGTTGCTTCTTCCTCTGCCACATCGAGAACATCATCTACAGTTACGATTCCAAGGAGAACACCGAATGAATCCACTACAGGCAAAGCTATACGGTCATACTTCTTGAATATCTCAACTGCCGTTTCCTGATCATCATACACATTCAGAGCTATATAATTCTGGTCCATTAAATCGAGTACCAGCTGATCGAATTCTGCCAGCAGAATATCCCTGATCCTTACGTCATCAATTAATTTCCCTTTTTCGTTCACAACGTAGAGAGTATTTATAGTTTCTTTATCCTTACCGTTTTTCCTGATATAATTCAGAACTGCTTCGATGTTCCACGCAGGTTTTACTGCCAGGTAATCAGGTGTCATTAATCTCCCGACGCTGTCTTCAGGATAACCAAGGAGGGTTTTAGCGATTTGTCTTTCTTCGGCTGAGAGAAGCATCATCATCTGACGGGCCGCGCTGCTGGGCAGGTCTTCCAGTAATGCAGTACGGTCATCAGGAGACATTTCATTCAGAATGGAGGCCACTTCTTCTTTACCCATAGCTTTAAGAAGGGTGACCTGCATATCAAACTCAAGGTATTCAAAAGTATCGGCGGCGAGATCATGAGGAAGGACACGAAAAACAACGGCTTGATCATTTTCAGTCATCTCAGCTATAAGCTCGGCTATATCAGCAGGTGACCAATCACTTAATACCTCTTTGAGAGTGCTAAGCTTACGCTCATCTATTAAAGATTTAATTTCCGGTTTAAGCAGTTGACTCAGCATTGTTATCTCTCCTAAATTAAGTGAACCAGTTATTTTCTACATATTGATTATCTTTTAAAAGTATTTAAGAAAAGGTTGTAAAAAATATATTTTAATGTCTCAAAAAACAATGTTTAGTGCTATATTATAAATTTTGGTATTAAATAATCCGTGATATACAAAATTTTAGTTGATGAAAATATCCCTTTTGCAGCTGAGGCATTCTCTCAGTTCGGGCAGGTTGAGCTGATACCAGGCAGGGATATAGTTAATGATTCCCTTAATTCTGTTGATATTTTAATAGTCAGGTCAATTACCAGGGTAGATGAAGGCCTTTTAAAGGGTAGTTCTGTACGTTTTGTGGGGACTACCACGATCGGCGAAGACCACATCGATAAGGAGTATCTTAAAAGGAATAATATAGGATTTGCAAATGCCCCGGGTTGTAATGCTGATTCGGTTGCAGAATATCTCTTTGCGGGCTTATTTAAAATTGCTGCAGCGAAGGGATTCAATCTTCAAGATAAATCGATAGGTATTATAGGCAACGGAAATACCGGGAGCAGAGCTGCAAGGATAGCGGATGCAGCAGGGATGAAGAAATATATTAACGATCCGCCGCTGCAGAGAAAAACCGGGGATGCCTTTTACGTCTCTTACGCTAAATCCCTGGAAGCCGACATACTTACATATCACGTACCTCTGAATATGGATGGGATTGATAAAACATATCATATGCTTTCAAAGTCAGAGTTAAATAAGTTTAATGAAAACAAAATAATACTAAATGCCTCCCGGGGAAAAGTAATTTCAAATGATGATTTGAAAGATTTCCTTCAGGATAATCATAATACTGTTATTCTGGATGTTTGGGAAAATGAGCCTGAAATTGATGTTGATCTGCTTAACCTCGTTTATAAAGGAACTCCCCATGTTGCCGGTTATTCATATGAAGGTAAGGTAAACGGCACAATAATGATATTTAAGTCTTTAGCACGATTTCTTAGAATAGATAAAGAATGGAAGCCCGATCTGACCGGGATTGACAAAAATGTTATTAACTATCCGGAGGGAAAGCTGGAGGAATCGATTGATATGATAATTTCAGGAATATACGATATGAATGCGGATGACAATAAATTAAGAAAGGTGAATGACCTTGAAGCAGGTGTGAAGGGCAGATATTTCGATCAGTTAAGAAAAAATTATCCTGTGAGGAGAGAGTTCACTAATTATACTATCAGGATAAGTAAAAAACTTCAAAAAGAAATCAGGGTACTGAAAGCTCTAAGGTTTAACATAAAAGAAATTTAGTTTTAGTTATCCAGTTTGAATTCAAGCGGTATAACCAGCTGAGTTTTTACGGGTTTCCCCCTAATCAGTCCAGGATTAAATTTAGTATAAAGAACCGTTATTCTTGCAGCATCATCACAGCCATAGCCTAAACCCTCTTCCACCTCTGCTTTTGTGACGTCTCCGTTCTGATCGATAAATGCTCTGACTTTTACTGTGCCCTCAATTTCATGTTCTTTAGCGTAAGTAGGATAAATAATTTTTTTCTGCAGCGCAGCCATTCCCTCTTTGGGTTCCGGCATAACTTCTGCACTCAGGTAATAAGCCGGGTCATCATCAAAATTCTCTTCCTGTACCGCCGGGGGAACGAGCATTTCGCCTGTTTTTTTTATTTTTGGTTTTTCTGTATTCTTACTTTTAACTTCAGATTCATTAGAGGTTATTTCAGTTTCTTCCGTTTTTTCAGGTATAATTTCTTTATCAACCACTCTGATCCCATCTTCAAAGTCCTTATCACCTGTCCATTTCCCTTCATTATCATAATAGGAAGTCGGCCCCTGGCGTTTGCCGCTCTCAATTGAGAAAAGCTCCTTCAGAGTTCCGTTTTCGTCATACTGTTTTACAAGGCCATCAACTTTACCATTTATATATTTTACTTCCTCTTTTATACGGCCGTTCTCATAATAGAATTTTGCATCACCATCCCTGACATTGCGGGCATAATTAATCTCTGATTTTAACGTATCGTTAGGAAAGTATGATTTAACCAGGCCTTCCTGTGCAAATGTAAGCGTGAAAAAGAATGATATTATGAATAAAAAAATTGTTTTCATCTTAATTATTGTATATGATCAGGTTTAAGTTAAAAATTAATCTTTTATTATAAGAGGCAGAAATATAGTAATCAGAAAGATAATTATTGCGAGGCTGAAGAATAATATTCCGATTTCTGAATCATATTCAAGCAGTCCGGTTTTAGAAAGGATCCAGTTCCAGTCGTGGTAAACCTTATTTCCTCCCAGCAGCGGAAGAATTCTTGCACGGGCGTCGGCGGCATACACGCTTATATTCACAAGATTTTGGCCAAGCCAGAGTAAACCAAACTGAGTCCCCGTCAGATAGCGATTAATCAGAAAGTACCAAACAATAATTGAAGGAAGGATGATCTGCATCAGTGTGCCCCCCAGCGTATAAATAAATCTGCCGAAAATTGAAAAAACAGCGTGCCCGGCTTCATGAATTACGAGATCAGCATTATCTATTAATGTATAGTGACCTCTGTTAAGTACAAAATATACGGCTATCGGAAGTATTATAAGAGAAGGGATCCATCTCTTTAAGTTGATGGAATTAAGGAGTTCCATATTTAAGCAATAGTACGGGTCTTATTTTCCTGCAGGGAAGTGTAGGCTTTCTTGTCAGCTGATTTATTGAATACAACCTTAAATGTTGTTCCTTTTTTCTTTTCACTTTTTACCAGAATTTCTGCATTATTAAGCTCGACATATTTTTTAACCAGTGCAAGGCCAAGACCATTACCTTCAAATTCCCTCTTATATCCCATATCTTCCTGGGAGAACGGCGTGAAAAGCTTTTTCAGATATTCATCGGACATACCGATTCCGGTGTCCTTTACTTCCACAATTACCTTACCGGGTTTTTCCTCTGATACCTGGACTTCAATTTTTCCTGTCTGTGTATACTTGATTGCATTACCAAGCAGGTTCTGGAAGATCTGGTTCAGAGTATATTTGTCAGCGCTTATAAGAGGGTCATAAGCATGATTTGTAAAAGAGAGAGAGAGATTTTTTTCCATAGCGAGTGATTTCATTTCATCCACAAGAACCTTTAAGTCATCACTCAGATTCACAGCTTCAAACTGGGAGATGTAATTACCGCTTTGCACTGAAGAAAGGTTAAGTATCATATCTATCGTTCTCTGCAGCCTTTTACCAGCGGAACTTACTGAATCAAGGAGTATATTTATATCTTCATCTTCACCGGACAGATCTTCTGCTAAAAGAGGGGTTGCAGTTAATATTACATTTAACGGCGTTCTGATCTCATGCGACATCTGGGCAAGGAAAGCACTCTTTAATCTGTCAGATTCTTCAGCTTTTTCTTTGGATATTATCAGTTCCTTTTCAACTTTTTTACGTTCAGTTATATCGATTACCTGCTGAATGATGTGGTGCGGATGATTGCTTCCGTCTCTTGTTAAAACAGATTCAACTATTGCGTGGATGTTCAATCCGTCTTTCTTGCGTAATTCTTTTTCAAAATATACGTGAGACAGATTTCCCTTTAACAGGGCCTTATGCAGCTGCCTGTCATATTCTATATATTCTTCAACCGTTATGTCAGCTATATTTTTATTTTCTATTTCATCTGCAGCATAACCGAGTGTTTCACAGAATGCACTGTTGCTTCTGATAATCTTTCCTTCAATAGTAGTAATAACCATCCCTATAGGAGCTCTCTCAAACAGAAGCCGGAATTGCTCTTCGCTTTGTCTAAGCTTATGTTCGGCCAGTCTTCTCTGGTTTACTTCCAGGTTGAGCTCTCCGATTTTATCCTTAACAACAGTTTTAAGTTCCTTATTTAATGATGAAACCTGGCTGTTAGCCTTATCCAGGTTATATACAAGGAAGTTGATGGAAGAAGCAATTATTCCAAGTTCATTATTGCTGTTAACCCTTGCACGGACATCAAAATTTCCTCCTGCTATTCCCTGAGCCGCAAGAGCAACCTTATTCAGAGGACGAGTAACGAATATCCTGCTTAAAATAAATAAGATAAGGAATCCGAACAGCATCATTCCGCCGACAGCAGGAATTACAACTTTATTTTTCTGCTGCAGATAATTTTCTATAAATATACCGTTTAATCCAAGGTAGACAGTCCAATATCTATTTAAATAATGCACCTTCGCTTTAATTTTATAAAGGGAGGCTTCATAATCATATGTTCCTCCCCCGGCAGAGGTAAGAAACTCAGCATTGAGCGCTTGATTGTAATTATAAGAATTCAATACTTCATTCGAATCTTTTGCAAGGACACAATAGTTTATATGATAATTTTCAACATAGGAAGGAAGCAAATCATCAGGACTTTTTGTAGAGTCGGCCGGAAGCAAGCCATATTCGATAATATCCTCAGCAAGAATTTGTGATTTTAAGCGGGTTTCTTCGAGCTGCTGAGATTCGTACTGTTTCATAAAAAAGATATAAAGTCCGAATCCAAGACCTGTAAATAAAAGGAAGATGGTTAAGTTAACCAGAAAGCCAAGCTTCAGTCCTTCAGTCTTTGTTTTTTCTTTGCGGGATATTTTAATTTTCAATTCTTCAACTAGCCCTTAATAATTCTATTGTCTCAGTTTCAACATTTATGCCATGGGTATTAGGGGATTTTTAGACAAAATCAAATAAGGCAGTGTGATTCATTATGAGAAATGAGCTCCAAAAAATGCCGGGCAGCGAAGGATTTGAGCCGTTATTTTAAAAGCAGCATCTTGCGGGAATCCTGAAAATCACCTGCGCGCAGGGTATAAAAGTATACTCCGCTTGAAAGATGACGGGGTTTAAAACTAACCTCGTGATCACCTGAGTGTTGTAAACTCTGTACGAGTGTCTGCACTTCCTGACCCAGTGAATTGTATATTTTTAAGGTAACAAAAGATTCTTTTGGGATTGAAAATCTAATTACAGTGGAAGGATTAAATGGATTCGGATAATTTTGATATAATGCAAAATCTTCCGGGGGACGGCTGCTACCGTCTATCGTACCCAACAAAGTCAGGTCGATTACCGACGACCATATCTGATATACTCCAGAATAATCAGCCATCCAGAATGCATTCAGATGAGTATCGTTCGAGAGAAGTGCAATATGATCACCCTGGTAACCAGATGTTCCCCCCGATATAGGTTTGGGCTTAAAAGTGGAATTCTTTATTGCATAATCTTTCCAATTATCTCCTCCATTCGTTGACCGTGCAATAACAACAGCAGCGGAATCGGAAGTAGTGTTTCTATCATCATAATAAATAATATCCAGGTTCCCGGATTCATCAACATTCAGAAACGGGAAATACTGTATCTTACCATTATTAACAGGGTCCTGGTTAACACGGATACCCTGCGACCAGCTGGCACCATTATCTGTTGAGCGATGAAGGATAATATCGGGATCAGTTCCTGCAGGTGAGTTATTTTTTTCAGTAGTAACAATATAGAGCCAGCCATCCCTCGTACCGCCGCTTCTATCCATTTCAATCTGAGGTATACTATTTACCCTTATATTATTTTTCTCTGCAAGCAGTCCTGCAATTCCGTTCATATCAATTATGTTCTGGTTAACATTCCAGCTTGTCCCGCCGTCGGTTGACCTGGCAAACCCGATATAGTCCTCCACAAAAGAAGAGTTTGAAGTTACTCCCGCCCAGCAGAGATAGACAGTTCCATCTGTACCTGTTACTATAGAGGATCCTGTACTTCTTGTAGGGGGGGTTGGATTAACCTGCATAGGCTGTGTCCAGCTATCGCCATCATCTGTTGAATAGGAGGTTTGAACTGAAACATTCACATAATCAACCCACGCAAGGTAGAGTCTTCCCTGGTAAGTACTCTGGGCGGAATGATCAACCGCAAGGGTACCTTTATCTTCAATCAGATTACTCGTAATAGTTTTAGCTGCCGACCATGTTTCACCCATATCATCAGAATAATTTGTGAACATTCCGGGGAATAGGTTTCCAATATGTGAAAGTATCAGCCTATTATTGTTAGATACAACAACCCCGGGATCACCGCCATGATTTACAATTGATGGACCTGTACAAGTATCATTTCCCATCCAGGTGTATCCGCCATCAGAGGAAGTATAGACCCCCTCGCTTCTGAAACCATTAGTTATATTAATTGTGACAGCGCTTGCGAATATAATTGAGCTATTTTGAGGATGGACAGTTGCTACAGGTTCGGTCTGTGTCATTGAGCCGGGATATATCCTGAACTTCGGCACATCCAGCAGAGTCTGGGGAAGTATAACAATATTGAGCAGTACGAGTAAAACAAAAATTCTTTTTAACATCAGATTTCCCGGAGATTATAGATTCATGCGGACATTCAGTCCGGAGTAAAAACTTCTTGGTTCACCGGGTTCATAATACCGTCCCAAATAATCATTTGTGTTAACGAACCCGATATATCTTTTATCAAAGATATTATTCACACCTGCATAAAGCACTGCACCAAATAACTCACCCTGGAAAGTGAGACCGGCCATTATATTCCCATAAAAGTATGCCGGCGCAGTCTCAGAATTAGCATCATTGACATACAATTTACTAATATAATCACAGTCCCACTGCAGCAGACCAGACAGATCGTCATTTATTTCGAACTCATAATTAAATATCAGGTTTACAATCTGCTGAGGAACGGAAGGTTCATAGTTACCAGTATAATCCACTTCCATATTATCCACGGAAGGAGTAGTAATAGTGGTTCTATAACCGGTATACTTAAATTTTGTATAAGTATAGTTAACAGTCAATTCTGTTTCTTCGAAGGGTTCAGTCTTCAAACCTATCTCAATTCCATCCCGCCTGGTTTTAGGAGCATTCTTAAACAATGCCTGTTCACCGATAATTAAGTAAGGAACTATCTCATCAGATATTAAATAATGGAAATAAGTGATGTCAAAAATTATTTTCTTCATAAATTCGGATCCTTCATTTATGAGATTTCCTTTTATACCGAATTCGAAGTTGAGAGACCGCTGAGGATCAAGATCGGGGTTTAGAGTATACACATTGGGAATAGCAGACTTTATATCCAGCTCACTGAGAGCGGGGAAATCATAACTTACGCCATATGAAGTATATAAGGCAAGATCAGGAAAAAGTTTATAGTTAATTCCTATTTTAGGAGTGATACCGGTAAAGACAAGGGTGGAATCAGTCCGGCCATACGGCTGAAAAGTACTTTTCTTATAGCTGCTGATATCGTACCTGCCCGACAGAAAAAGTCCCAGGTTCTCCAGCAAATCGAGATGATCAAGGAAATAAAAGCCAACGCTGCTGACACTTGCATCGTACGAATCCTTAACAGAGATATCGCGGCTTCCTGCAATGTTTTCAAAAGCGTTTACGGGTCCGCTGAGATATGCAAAATCAAAGCCGGCAGTAATACTATTCTTAAAATTCAGAACATGCCCGCGGTTTGTATAACGGCTAAGGGTTCCGAGCGAATATTGAGTAGAGATGGTATAAGCTTCATTGTCAACCCGGGTTAGTTCCTTAATTCCGCCGTAGGCTGAAATCTCAATTTCATTTTCTTCGGGTGCGCCGAAACCTGTCCTGTATTTTACGGCAATTCGTCCTTTGTTTGTTATTCTCCTGAAATCCTGAGCAACAGCAAGAGGGCTGGCCATATAATGATCGGCAGTATATTCTTCTTTCGTCAATGGTCCTGGAAGCTGATTAAACCCATCGACATAATCACCAAGCAGGGTGATGCTCGATCTTGTGCCAAGGTATCCCTCATAAACCGCATTAAGAAGGTGCTGATATTCGGAGCTGTGTTTCCGGTAACCCTCCAGGTTACGGTAATAGTATGAAAGAAATAACCTGTTCCCGCTGTTTTTTATACCGGCTTTAAATCCATTCTGTCTGAAACCAAACTGACCAACCTGGTTATAAGTGGCCGCATAATCTTCATTAAAATAATAATCGGATTTAAAGTCTATTACACCCCCGGGGGCATTAGCATAGAGAGAAGAAAGATTTCCCTTAACCACTTCCACACCGGCAAGTGAAGTGAAGTCGATTGCATCTATAACCGTTTCGCCATCCGGATCAGATATCGGGATACCGTCCTGCAGAATTCTTATTCCTCTAATGCCCGTGTTTGACCTTGTTCCGAATCCCCTAATCGAAACTCTAAGATCCTGACTGCCATACCTGGACTGCAAAAATAGTCCGGGTACATCAGCGAGTACATTTTTGGCCGAAACTTTCTTTCCATAAGAAAGCTCCTTTTTTTCAACGCTGAAAACAGAATAGGGTATATCAATAATTCTTTCTTTTGCACGGGTGCCGACTACTGTAACTTCCTCAAGTCCGTACTCCAGAGTGTCTGCTTTCTCAGACTTTTTTTCTTGTTCTCCGGTATTTTTATTTTCCTGTGAAAAGGTTTGTTCCGGGATTAAAAGAGTTAGAAACAAGCAGAAAATAAGAACTGTAAATAGAGGGTTCATAAGCAGCATATGGTTAAATGAAAAATTTCAATAATTAAAAATAAAGAATATTACTGAATATTATTAACCATAATACCTTAATCTTTTATTTGAGGAGTTCCGGCATTCATCCGAGCAACAATAATCATATTTAACTTTACAATCGTGACAGCAGACAAAAAGTCTGTCGCATAACTGGTTATGACAATTAATATAATATGAAGTAGGCTTATTACAGAAATGGCAACGGGCAATATGCTGCAGTTCATCTTTTGTATTCGGATTCACTACCCTTCTTTCATCGAAGACGAACATACCGCCTTCAAGCTGGTATACATCCTTAAAACCATTTTCCATGAGGTAGGCCGATGCTTTTTCACAGCGGATGCCGCCGGTACAGTACGTTACTATTGTCTTATTTTTCTGATCCTTCAATTCTTCCGCTACTTTTTTCCATTCCCTGAAATTTTTCATCGGTGGAGTAAGTGCATTCTTAAAACGGCCTATTTTGCTTTCATACCAGTTGCGGGCATCTATTATTATAAATTCTTTACCCTCCTCATAAAATTCAAGGAGCTTATCAGGAGTTAATCTCTTACCCCCATTTTTCAGGGAGACATCTTCAAGCCCGCTGTTAACGATTTCATTTTTTAATCTGACGTGCATTTTGAAAAATGCATGTTCCTCAGCGTCATCTTCTTTGAACCATATATCTTTAAATACAGTGAAGCTTTTCAGGTGAGATTTATACTTTTCAATATTTTCTTTTGTACCGGAAACAGTTCCATTAATTCCTTCACCGGCTATAAAAACTCTTCCCTTTATATCATTATTAAGGCACCACTGCAGGTGCCGGTCAACAATTTCCTGAGGATTTTCAACCTGGACATACTTATAGAATAATAAAACGCTGTAATTCATCTCTTTTTTTTTAATTCCTAAAATCGGGATAGAAAATAATAATTCCACAGGTACATTGAAAGGATAAAAAATGCATTAACCTTGATCATTTTCCTGAAATGGAGAATCACCCTAATATTGACTTATTTAGAACGTATGTGAGACGTATGTGGAACGTATGTGAGACGTATATGAGACGTATGTGGAACGGTTTAAGGCCGTAGAATGCAGGGATAAGTCAGAAGGAAGTATGAGGATTTTTGATGGAT
>DATFVA010000397.1:0-18565 GCA_035260565.1 Ignavibacteriaceae bacterium
AAGAACGAGAGAACTCTTGAGGAAACTTAAAGAGAGAATTCCGGGTATCACAATCAGAACAACTTTTATTGTAGGTTATCCGAATGAGAGTGAAAAAGATTTTTCTGAGCTATGCGATTTCGTGAAAGAAATGGAATTTGACCGGATAGGGACATTCACATTTTCAAAAGAAGAAAATACCAGCAGTTTTATCCTCGGCGATCCTGTTCCTGAAAAGGTTAAACTGGAAAGAAAAGAAATCCTGATGGAATTACAAAAAGACATTTCTGCGAAAATAAACGAAAGCTTTGTCGGCAGAAAACTCCAGGTATTGGTCGAGGGAAAAGAAGGTGATTATTTTACAGGAAGATCATATCGCGATGCACCTGAAGTCGATGGTGAAATCCTCATAACTTCAAATGGGAAGAGACTTATTCCCGGTCAGTTTTATACAGTTGACATTATTGATAATAACGAATATGATTTATTTGCCAATATTTCCCGGAATGGGAGTAAATAATGAAAAATATTATAACGATTATTCTGCTTCTCCTTGTTTTCCGTTCTCTTAATGCACAGGTCGAAATAGCAGATCAGCCGGATGAGACAAGGTCTCTCCCTAAATTTTACCAGGACTTCCTGAATTTTTATGCCTCCGATAGTTCAGCTACCCGGGTAGATGCATTTATTCAGGTACCTTATAACCAGATCCAATTTGTGAAATCTGATAAAGGATTTACTGCAAGTTACTCAGTAACTATCTCTGTATTTAATGAAGACAGGGCTAAACTTATAGTGGAAAAAACCTGGAATGAAGAAGTTAATGAAATAGATTTTGAGCAGACTAATAGTCAGAATAATTATAACCTCAGCCTCAAATCTTTCTACCTGGAACCAGGGAATTATATAATCAGAAGTTCAGTTGAGGATAAAGAATCCAGGAAAGAATTTTCTATTGAAAAGCCGTTTATTGTCAAATCTTTTAAACAGCTCGCTGCAATCAGTGATATTATTCTCATCTCAAAGATGACTGAATCGGGAGAAGCAAAAAAAATACTTCCTAATGTTTCGGGGAATGTTGCTACACAAAAAGAGGGAGTCCCGGTTTTTTTTGAGGCATACTCCGATTCAGCCAGGGATATCAGGATTCAGTATATAATAACAAACGATAAACATGATGTCGTTTTTCAAAGTAATGGGTCGGAGCATATTGATTCAGGAAAGACACAGATTTTTCATACTATAAAAGATAGCTCGATTAGTTTGGGTAATTATTTATTGACTGTATCGCTTCTTAATGATCAGGAAGAAGTTATTTCTTCAACTAATAAGTCTTTTTTCTCAAGGTGGAATGGAGTTCCTCTGACTGTAAAGGACCTTGATCAGGCTATAGAACAGCTGGTGTATATAGCCTCGCAGAGTCAGGTGGATTATATAAAAGATGCTAAATCAAAAGAAGAAAAAACCAAACGGTACATGGAATTCTGGAAAAAGAAAGATCCTTCCCCTTCGACCGAGGAAAATGAGGTATTCGACGAATACTACCGGAGGATCGAGTATGCAAATCAGCATTTTTCTCATTATACAAAGGGCTGGAAAACTGACCGCGGAATGGTATTTATTTTATTGGGCGCGCCGAATAATGTTGATCGTCATCCATTTGATGTTGACTCAAAGCCGTTTGAGATCTGGCAGTATTATGAAATGAACAGGCAGTTTGTGTTTGTCGATGAAACCGGTTTTGGCGATTATAGGTTGACCACTCCCCTGTATGGTGATGATTATCGGTATAGATAGATATGATTGTTACAGTAACTTTAAATCCATTACTTGAACGGCGATATTCTTATGAAAGTATCAATTATCCCGGTATAAACCGGAACGGTACTGTTGAGATTAAAGCCGGGGGAAAAGGGATAAATATCAGCCGGCAGCTTAACCATCTTAATACATCAAACCTTGCTTTCACTTTTCTGGGCGGTGCAGACGGCAGGCTGCTTCGGGAAGAATTGAAAAACGAAAATATCAATTTCACTTCAGTTAAAATAAATGCCGGGACCAGGGATGGGGTCGTATTGATAGACCGGAAGACTAATCAAATAACAAGCCTGTTCGGTGCCGATCCGGAAATTACGCAGGAGGAGGCTGAGGAATTCAAAGAGAAGCTTGAAAAGATAATTCAGAATTGTGAAATCGTAATTTTCTCAGGGAGTTCACCCTGCAGAAATACAGATTTTATTATTCCCTTTGGAATTGAAACCGCCAACAAGTACGATAAGGTCTCAGTCTGCGATACTTATGGGAGACACCTTTCAGCATGCATTAAAGCAGGACCTACAATACTTCACAACAATATCCGGGAATTACAGGAATCAACTGGATTTGATTTAAGTAATCAGGAAAATATCCTTGTATTTCTTGACAGGCTGTATTCATCCGGAATAAAGCAAAGTTATATTACCGATGCTGAAAATATTTTCTATGCATCAAATTTCGATTTTCATTTTGGGATAAAACCTCCCGTAGTTGAATCTATTGATTCAACCGGAAGCGGCGATAGTTTTATGGCCGGTATAGTATACAGCTGGTATCACGATTTGACTTTTGAAGAAGGATTAAAATTGGCATCTTCACTTGGCGCTGTAAATGCCGCCCGGTTAACCGTAAGTGATGTTTCATTCAAAGATGCTGATGAATTAGTAAATCGTGTTGAGGTTACCCCGATCGGAAAAAAAATGAAAACATTAAATGTTACGCCTCGTTAAATATATACCCCTGTTTTTATTATTTATAAGTTCTTTATCTGCCCAGGTTATTAAAGAATTGGATGTCAGCGGCAACAGAACTTTTGATGATGATGACTATCTTAACTGGAGCGGTATAAATACAGGTGAAAAATTTTCTGAAAGACTGCTTGATTCTATAAAAATAAATATTGCAGATGAACTCGGTAAAAGGGGGTATCTCGGAAGCCATTTCGACAGCACATCTTTTGAACTTTCCCCGGATTCACAAAAAGTTGTAATAAATCTTACAATAGAGGAAGGCAAACCGACATACATAAATCACTTCATCTATTCGGGTGCTGATTCCGCAGATACTTCGAAGATACTTCCGCTTTTTGATTTCCTCGAGGGTGAAATCCTGAATAAATATGAACTCGAACAGTCAATTGCTAACTCCCTGACTTATTATGAGGATTCAGGCAACCCTTTTGCAAAAATAATTATCAATTCTGTGTATGTCTATTATGATTCACTCAAGGCTGAGAACCTCGCTGATATCTACCTCGGTATAGAGAAGGGGAAAGAGAGGAAAATTGATAAAATTGAGGTAACTGGTAATTCCTCCACCAAAGACTACGTGATAGTCCGCGAGCTCCGGTTGAATAAGGGTGAGAACTACTCGCAGTCTAAGATTGATGAACTCCCTAAGAGATTGAACAGGCTGCGTTTTTTTGAACCGGTAGACCCTCCGCAGTTTTATGTAAATGGTAGCGGCGAAGGCGTGCTTTCTCTGAATGTCAAAGATAAACAGACAAATAACTTCGACGGCATCGTTGGTTATATACCGGGAACAAAAGATAATGAGAAGGGCTACCTGACGGGACTCGTGGATATTAGTATGAGAGATCTGTTTGGTACCGGCAGAGCAGCCGCTGTGAGATGGCAGCAGTTTGATAGGTATTCACAGGAACTGGAACTGAAATATCTCGAACCCTGGCTGTTTGGATATCCATTTAATATAAATGGTGATTTTTATCAGAGGAAACAGGATACTACTTATGTTCAGCGAAAACTTGAAGGGTCACTTGAATTTCTGGCTACGGAAAATATTTCTGCATCTGTGTTAGTCTCAACGGAACAGGTTATTCCCACACTGAAGAAAAATCCTGTATTTACTGTCTTTAATAGCAGTGCACTAACTACAGGTTTGAACCTCAAATTTGACAGCAGGGACGATCCGTATTCACCTACAGAAGGACTTTTATTTCTTACCTCATACTCATTCAGTCGTAAGAAAATATATGGCCCGAAAGAATTTATAACACCTGAAATTACTACTAACGTCAATCTGCAAAGGTTAACTTTAGATATTGGCGGCTTCTATCAGGTCTTCAATCGTCAGGTTATTGCCTTAAGTATTCACGGGAAAGAACTAAGAGGTTCTTTTTTTGAAGATAGTGATCTGTTCAGGCTTGGCGGAACTAATACTTTAAGAGGTTACCGTGAGAATCAATTTTTAGGATCCAGAATTGGATGGGGAAATCTGGAATATCGACTATTACTTACACGCCGTACATTTGCTTTCCTCTTTTTTGATGCCGGTTATTATTTTAGAAAACCTGAACCCGATAGGAATATTCTGAAGCAGGAAGGATTCAAGACAGGATACGGTATAGGACTGAATATTGAAACCGGAGTCGGAGTGCTTGGCGTTAGTTTTGCTCTGGCCGCAGGGGATGCATTTTCTGAAGGTAAAATTCATTTCGGCATCGTTAACGAGTTTTAAAAGAAAAAATATTAACAAGGAAGAACATCATCATAAGAACTTATTCGGAGAAGTATGTGCTTTTTTTGAAGATATATAATCTCACAGAGGTAAACGGTTGAACCCGTTCTTGTTTCCTTCCTTAAATCTTTTGGTTAAAGATCTCCTACCACATCCCGTACAATAGTTAATGAGAGCTGCTCTGTGCATCTTGTACAAACAGCAGAATAGCCGCAGACAGCGGCACATCATCACGGAAAAAGGAATATTCTCGCGTTATTGTTAAATTTCTTCTAAAATTTAATTAATTAATGAACATCCTTTTAAAAGTTAACGGACTATTCTCCCTGATGAGGATAGGGAATGTCTTAATTACATTCCTTTCGGTTATAGTTGCTGCAATAATCAGTACAGGGATAACTGAAATAGATAAAATGATCCTTCTTGGGGCGTCTGCAGCATCACTTACAGCAGCAGCGGGAAATGTAATAAATGATATCTGGGATTATAAAGCAGATATGGTTAACAAACCCGGCAGACCCCTGCCCTCGGGAATAATTACTAAAAAGACCGGACTGAATCTATATTTTTCGCTCGTTCTTGTTTCCGTCGTGATTTCTGAAATGCTCGGATGGATAATTCTGGGGATCATTATCCTTACTCATCTTCTCCTGCTGATTTATTCAACCAGATTGAAAAAAATTCCTTTGCTCGGAAACATAGTTGTTTCTTTCCTGACAGCGTTCGTTTTTATTTATGGGGGACTCATTGCCGGGAATCTAAACGCTTCTTTTGTCCCCGCAGTATTCGCCTTTCTCATAAACTTCTCGCGTGAGGGGATTAAAACGATAGAAGATATACCGGGGGATAGAACAGCTGGTGTAACTACTTTCCCTCAGCTTTACGGAATAAATTTTTCAAGAAAGTTTGCATCTGCCTTTTTAATTTTATTATTACTTTTTACCTTTGTTCCGTTCTTAAAAGGCTATTACGGTATTGAATATTTTATAATCATTATGGCGGTGGTAAACCCCCTGCTCGTTTATGTTATTAAGTCACTCCTTGAGATCAGCGAAACAATAAACTTGAATAAGTTAAGTTTTATATTAAAATTGAATATGGTTTTCGGACTTACAGCAATTTACTTTGGACGATGAGAAAATTTGATAATTCTTTCCGGATAGGGAATATTGAATTAATCGCAGGTGCAGATGAAGTTGGCAGGGGACCGCTGGCAGGACCGGTGGTTGCTGCATCAGTCATTTTCCCGGCGGATGTTATGATCCGGGGTATCAGAGATTCCAAAGTACTTACTGAAGTCGAAAGGGAAAAGCTCCTTCCAAGGATCCTTGAACGTTCGCTCGCATGTTCAGTTGCTGTAATTTCACACGCGCAGATTGATAAAATAAATATTCTGCAGGCTTCACTTCTCGCAATGTACAATTCCCTTATTCGGTTGAAGATACAGCCCCAGCTCGTGCTTGTTGACGGAAATAAAGGGTTTGATTATCCTGTCCCCATTATTCCCGTCATTAAAGGCGATGCTAAATCATTCACCATTGCCGCTGCTTCTATCGTTGCAAAGGTTGCACGCGACAGAATTATGAAGAGATTATGTCCCAGGTTTCCTCAATATCTCTGGTCAAAGAATAAAGGATATGCTACGCCCGAACATATTGAAGCAATAAAAATCTATGGGGCATCACCCCTGCACAGGAAAACCTTTTTAAGGAGAATACTGGAGGAAGGCCTCGAACCTGAATTAGAATTTGAAATGGAGCAGCCTCTAGAATAAAATGAGCCTTATATCAAAAGAGCTGGGGAGATTGGGAGAAGAAACTGCAGTTCAGTTTCTGAAAGAGAAGGGATTTCAAATCAAAGAACTCAATTATACTTTTGGAAAAGGTGAGCTGGATATTATCGCACTCGACAGTGATATCACAGTATTTATTGAAGTTAAAGCCAGGCAAAACCTTGAGATGGGAGATCCTGTATATGGGGTAACCCCCGCTAAGGTAAAACAGCTTAAAAGAATGGCGTTTCTGTATTTATATGATAAAAAAATTGATGAAATAGATTGCCGTTTCGATGTGGTTACCGTGCTTTTCAGGGATGATGGAGATCCGATCATAGAACATTATATAAATGCCTTCGATTGAAGTCCTCAGGAGGTAGATGTCAATTATCATTTATCAGCAAAGTTTAAATTTTCTTCTTTCTGATTAATCCCGCCCCGAGATTTACACCCGTTTTTTCAGGCGGATTATGATATTTTAAGTAATTTTACAGTAAGAATTATTTACTATTGTTGTAGGTTAATGTTCTCCGCTTATCTTAATATCTTTAGATTATTTGTCGGTGCGATCTTTGTCATACTCATAAACCTGTCCGTAATGGCTCAGGAGAAAAATTATTTTTATACGAATAAGCCTTACGGCAGTGAATCATTATTTAACCCTGTCAGTCTCTTTATAAACGGAAGCTTTGATGTTACACAGCTTCAAATGGTTTCAAACAGAATTGGAGATCAGGAGTATGGGAAGACATTCCGCATTGTAATGAGGAGCCTTGGTCATCCCTTTGAAAATATTAGTCATTATGGCTGGAATCTGTTCCTAAGGACTGAGTTCCTGCCAATAAGCTTTAAAAAACAGGAGATGCAGTGGATTCCTAATTATCAGCAGCATCTTATCGGCGGCGGCATGCTGTATACAGCTATGAGGGAATGGTATAGCCTGCATCACTATCCGGTACCCTGGCTATTGTCTTCAGTTACTTTGATGACCCATCATATCCTGAATGAAATGCTTGAGTCGGGACCAAATGAAGTATGGAGTGTCGATGAGGTATCTGATATTTACATATTTGATTTGGGTGGAATTGTTCTTTTTAGTTTTGATTCCATAAATGAATTCTTCAGCAAAACCTTAAATCTGTCGGATTGGTCCCTTCAGGCGACAATTACTTTTCCTAACGGCAGGGTGAACGCCGGACAGTATTTCTCAATGAAATGGAAGCTTCCATTCTCAGATACTTATTCTCTTTTTTATAGGTATGGGATGGGGGGCGTTGCAGGTCTTTCAAAAAAACTCGAATCAGGGGATAACCTTTCCTTCGGTGTTGGTTTCAGATCAAAACACCTTGTAGATGTGACACAAAAAGCAAGACAGAGAACTATCGAAACAAGCTGGCAGGCAGGAGTTTATTATGACAGAAATAATTCCCTGCTTGCTTCAATCACCTTAAGTGGAGTAAAGGAATACTTTGCGTCAATTGACATATATCCGGGAATCGTAAATATTGGAAATTTTTCCCCTGGATTATGGACAGTCATAGGCAGGAACGGTGATTCAGTCTTTGGTATTACTTCTCAGTATGTTTTGAGCTTTGGGTATGAAATGAACTATTAATTCTTCCTTTGGGAAATTGAAACAGTTCGAACCGGTCCGAACTGCGCCACCTGGTATTATAGTTCATTTTCTTCTCTAAGTTTAGATAAAATAATATGTTGCAAAGCACTTTATAACCAAATGATAAATCCCGCATGCTTTTTTTCAGAAACATTTTTTATTATTTTCTTTAATAGAATCTATTTATTTACCAACAAATCTAAAGAGTGGATAGCCTGAAAAAAGATAATCCGGTGGATTTTAGTGAATCATTAACAAATTTTTTTGTAACTGTCGCGGGATTGACATCATTTTCGCTCAGATTCTTCAAAGACGTATTTGTTCCTCCATATGAGTTTGGCGAGATTAAAAAGCATATGGATGACCTTGGTATTAAAACGATGCCCATTGTTACAGTTGCAGGTTTTATTATAGGACTGGTGCTTGCCATGCAGAGCCAGCCTGTTATGCAGCGTTTCGGTGCAGAATCATACCTCCCCAGCATGGTTTCTCTATCCGTTGTGCGCGAGCTTGGTCCGGTACTTACTGCTTTGCTTTTTGCCGGGAGAGTAAGCTCTGGAATAGGAGCAGAACTCGGCTCAATGCGTGTAACTGAACAGATAGATGCAATGGAAGTGTCTGCCGTTAATCCTTATAAATATCTCGTCGTTACTAGGATGCTAGCCTGCATATTCATTCTGCCGCTTCTCACTCTATATGTAGATTTTTTAGCGATAATGGGCGGTTTTCTCGCGGTTAAACTCTCTGTAGGCACAACATTTCAGCTTTATATAAATGCAATTTTCAAGTCACTGGAATTTTCAGATCTGATACCGGGTATTCTGAAAACTTTTGTGTTCGGATATATTGTCGGGGCTGTAGGTTCGTATAAAGGCTATAATACAGAAAATGGAACTGTCGGCGTAGGCAGAGCTTCAACAAGTGCGGTAGTTATGTCATCTCTTCTCATTCTTCTCGTGGATATGGTACTTGTTAAGATTACGGTATGGATATGGGCAAGCTGATGGTTGAAGTTAACAATGTTTCAAAATCATTTGGCGATAATGTTGTACTTAATGATATTTCTTTTAATGTTGAAGAAGGTGAAAATTTCGTTGTTTTCGGAAGAAGCGGTACGGGAAAGAGCGTGCTCCTTAAATGCATGGTCGGTCTGCTGGAACCTGATTCCGGGGAGATAAAAATTAATGGTAAAAGTGTTCTGAATATTCCGCTCGATCAAATGAATGAAATAAGAAAACATATCGGTTTTCTTTTCCAGGGTTCTGCACTCTATGATTCTATGTCTGTCAGAGAAAACCTGGAGTTTCCTTTGATAAGAAATTTTGACTTTTCTCCGGAAGAAAGACTTGAAAAAGTAAAAACTGTTCTTGAAAATGTCGGCCTTGAAAAAGCTATTGATAAAAAACCGTCTGAACTTTCAGGTGGAATGAAGAAAAGAATCGGGCTTGCACGGACAATTATTACAGAACCCATGCTAATCTTGTACGATGAACCAACTACAGGACTGGATCCTATTACAACAAAAGAAATTAGTCAGCTCATTGTTGAATTGCAGAAAGATTTGAAAAGTACTTCGATAGTAGTTACGCATGATTTAATCTGCGCTAAAATAGTTGCAAACAGGGCAATTGTCCTTAAAGATGCCAGGATTAAATTTGAAGGAGATATTAAGGAGCTGGAATCTTCAGATGATAAATTTCTTAAAAACTTTTTCAGCGGGGAAATAGTAGATGCAAACAGTGGAGAATAACAATGGCTAAAAAAACTTCTACTGTAAAACTGGGAATTTTTATCTTTCTCGGAATAACGATTCTCGTTGTAGCGATTTTCATGCTCGGCGGTAAAGAACAGCTTTTCAGCTCAACTTTTAGTGTAAAGGCTTATTTTAAAACAGTCCAGGGTTTGAAATCAGGTGCAACTATAAGATTAAGCGGAATTGACGTGGGAACGGTTAAAAATATACAAATTGTAAATGATACTACAGGTCGTGTTCAGGTTACCATGAGTATAAAAGAGGATGTTGCGAGGTTTATACGGACGGATACAAGAGCAACAATTGAAACTGAAGGCCTGGTGGGAAATAAGGTTGTTGTACTCGAGATTGGCAGTGCTTCTGCAGATCGTGTGAAGGAGGGAGGGACTATAAGAACCAAGGAACCTATGAGCTTTTCCGCGGTAATTGAAGAAACTCAGGGAGTTATGCAGTATACTAAACAGATGACTAAAGATTTATCCGAAATAATATCAAGAGTTAATAGAGGTGAAGGATCAATTGGTAAACTCCTTGTTAATGATGAATTATACACAGATGCTACTAACCTTACAAAGCAGGCTGATAAAAGTCTTCAGTCAATTACCAGCGAATTTGATAAAGTGACTGAGCTTTTTAATAACCTTGGAGAAGGTGTCAAAAGCGTTGTAACCAATGTTGATTCGACTGTGGCGGATCTGGATTCGATCCTGACGGGAGTTAAAGATGGAAAAGGAATCCTTGGCGAAATGCTTGTTAACGGAAGTCCCTTTGATTCTACCTTCCGGGGGACATTGACAAATATTGAGAAGACAACTTCTGATGCAAGGTTGGCGGCATCACGCCTTGCTGAAAATATGGAGGCTCTTAAACATAACTGGCTTTTTAAAAGCTATTTTGAAGACAGGGGATACTGGGATAAAGCAGAATATGAAGATGAAATCAGCTCGAAGCTGAAAGAGCTCGATGAAAAAATTAAATTGATCGATTCTAAAATGCAGGAATTAAAAGCCTTAGAGCATCAAACACAGTAACTGCTGCCGGCTGCTGCAGTCTTAGCTCTCTTTATGTTCTGAAACTCGCTGAATAACCTGTGAAATCCTTTGCCTGACCTTTTTATAATCAATCTCGCGCCATGCTTCCAGCAGAGGGATGTACTTTCTATTCCTGGTTCCAACTTTATCAAGAAATAATAAAATCAAGTTTCTGTTTTTATCCTTCAGATAATTCATATTGAAAAAATCTGCTCCGCTGTTAATTATTCTATCAAAGCCTTCCTGAAGTTCTGATGAATATGTATCCATCTCTATTTCCCATCCTTTGCCTTTGTAACATATAAGCGGAAGACGATAATCATACTGGATATCCATGTAATCATTAATAATCATCCAGTCAATTTTTGCTAATATCTCCTCAATAGAAATTTTTGAATAATAGCCGTAGGAAGGATTCTTAAATAACTCCAACTCCATTATTTTCTTTTCTTTGGAACCTTTTAGAATTTTAGAAAGGAGGTTTCTCCCTCCACTCATAATAATATCATCTGCACCCCGTAAAATTGCGGCAATCTCATTGTATGGGAGGTTCTTAATCCCCTTTGAATCAAGATGATATTCAACACGATTAACTTTTCGTGACATATAATAAAAAGAAATTTATCAGATGAAAACTAGGGCCGGTCTTATCTGACTGAAAATTATTATCTGTAAGCCGCATTGTCAATATCCGCCATCGTATTAATAGGATTCGGAGGATTCAGGTACCGTGCAAGGAACTTATATATTTTTATTCTGATCTCTTTTGCTTTTTTAGAATCAAGTCTGTCGAATGAATGACCGCCCGGCATATCCTGGTAAATCTCATATTCAAACTTCTTACCCTCTGCTTTTAAAGCCTGGATAAGATGCTCTACTTCCAGCACATTCACGTCGTCATCTGCTGTGTTTGTATGTATCAGCAAAGGCGTCTGTAATTTTTCTGCATTCCAGGCAGGGGATCTCTTGCGGTATTCATTTACATCTTCATAAGCTGTTTTCCCGATATGATAATCAGCTGAGTAAAGTGCCCTGTACTCATCATCATAATATCCCATTCGCGCAACCAGGTCGCTTACCGGAACCCCGGCAAAAGCAGCCTTATAGTCTTCAGGATGATTGAAAATATTAAATAAAGTTATTAATCCTCCATGACTCCACCCTATGATGCCTACATTATTCTCATCAACAAAATCATAATTTTCAATCATATAATCTCTGCTTGCTTTTACGTCTTCAGTTTCAAGTCCTCCGTAATCTATCTTTTCGTAAAAAGATTTGCCGTAACCTGTACTGCCTCTGTACTCTGCTGCAACTACAATGTATTTTTGAGCAATTAGTTCTTTAACAATATGCGTGTAATATGAAGTGAAGTTTGCATGCACTCCTCCGTGAGGGAATACAATAAGCGGGTACTTTTTGCTGAAATCAATATCCTTTGGAATAAATATGTATGCCCAGAATTTTACTGGATTTCCTGCGCCAAGGGCGGTTGGATTTTTTTCTTTAGCAAGTGGTGGTCCCGTCAGATATACTTTATCGATAAACGCAGCATCACCTGCCCTCTGGTACCAGACAATATCGTCTATTGATTTCTCAAGAACATCCAGGCGGTGCTGGAGATTTTCATTGTTGCTCTTTAAGAGTTCAAGCTCACCTGACTTATTAGCTTCAGTATCCTGGCCGAAACTTAGACCGGTAGCCGAAATTAATAGGATGAATAGAAGGAATTTTCCTTCGTAAATATAAGAATGGAACATAAGTTCTCCCCGGATATTTGAAGAAATTTAATTCATACTAAAAAATAACAAATTTGATAATTTTTAACTTCATTATGCTGATTATTTATCAATTTTCTCAATATTCCCTGTCCCTGGCAAAGCTCTGATTATAAAAGGCGATTGCCAATCCCCCAATCTGATAAATTAATTCGCTCAGTTCGCAATCCGCAAATTCAATAATTCACTGGTGATCCGGATATTTTTACCACCAATAGTTGCGTATCTTTTTGTAAATTAAAGGTTCCGAAATTTTAAGATTATACTAAAAAATGACAGTCAAAGAAAAGAAAATAGTCGTCAAAGGCGCCAGGGAACATAATTTAAAGAACCTTAGTTTCGAAATTCCCAGGAATAAACTGATTGTATTTACAGGTGTCAGCGGGAGCGGCAAGTCTTCTCTCGTATTTGATACTATTTATGCGGAAGGGCAGAGAAGATATGTTGAAAGCCTCTCAGCTTATGCCCGCCAGTTCCTTGAAAGAATGAATAAGCCTGATGTCGATTTTATCCAGGGGATAAGTCCCGCCGTCGCTATTGAGCAGAAAACCGGTGCTCGTAATACACGTTCAACTGTAGGCACAACTACTGAAGTTTATGATTATCTCCGTCTGTTGTTTGCAAGAATAGGAAAAACTATTTGTTTTGAATGCGGTAAAGAAGTAAAAAAAGCGACTACATCAACCGTTACTCAGTGGCTGGAAGAACAGCCTGAAGGAACAAAACTTTATCTGACATTCCCCCTGCACATTCACGAAGGTACTACCGTCAGACAGGAAATTGATCTTCTGCGGAAACGGGGTTTCTTCAGACTCTATTTCAATAATAAAATGGTCGATTTGAGTGAAGATGTTAAACTCCCGAAAAAAAAGGATGATATCAGGGTTGTCATTGAGCGGTTTAAAGCTTCTCCGGGCGAAATAAGAGAAAAACTTGCGGATTCTATCGAGGTCACTTTTAAAGAAGGTGAAAACCGGCTGATAATAATAAATGCTGAAACAGGTGAAGAAAAGGAATTTAATAAATTTTATGAATGCTGCGGAATTAGGTATGAGGAACCGGAGCCCAGGTTCTTTTCATTTAATAATCCGTTCGGTGCCTGCCCCGTATGCCAGGGATTCAGCAAGACTATCGGTATAGATATGAACCTTGTAATTCCGAATCCGAATTTAAGTATAGTAGATGGTGCAATTGCACCATTCCGTTCTGCAAAGTACAGCACTCACCTTCGTGATCTTATACAGAACGCTAAGCAGTATCTCCTCCCGATCAACATTCCCTTCAAAGAGCTGAAGCCTGAACAGGCTGAACTGGTGCGGAAGGGGTTCGGTGAATATATCGGCATTGATCGTTTTTTTGAAAAGCTCGAAAGTAAAACTTATAAAATGCATGTACGTGTCCTCCTTAGCAGGTATAGAGGTTATTCCACCTGTACTGCATGCAAAGGGTCAAGGCTTAGAAGGGAAGCACTTCAGGTTAAAATCGAAGGGAGATCGATATATGACTGTGTGAAAATTCCTATTGAGCAGTCGCTTGATTTTTTTACAAACCTTCAGCTGTCTGAGTATGATACCCTTGTCGGTGAAAGAGTATTGAAGGAAATTATAAAGCGCCTGACTTTTTTGAATAATGTCGGGATTGGCTACTTAACGCTCGATCGTCTCAGTAGTTCTCTGTCCGGCGGCGAGACTCAGCGGATTAACCTGGCTACTTCTTTGGGTTCATCCCTTGTAGGTACACTTTATGTCCTTGATGAACCAAGTATTGGTCTGCATCCAAGAGATAATGAAAGGCTTATAAATATCCTTAAAAACCTGAGGGATATCGGCAATACTGTGCTGGTAGTTGAACATGATCCGGATATGATGCGTTCTGCTGATATCCTCATTGATATGGGTCCCTGGGCAGGTGAAGCCGGCGGTGAAATAGTAGCGAGAGGTACTTATGAAGAAGTTGTGAAGGATAAAAATTCTTTGACCGGAAAATATCTCTCGGGGAAATTGAGCATTCCTGTACCTTCTGATAGACGGACAAGGAAAACTAAAGAAATAAGGATCTCCGGTGCAAAAGAGCATAACCTGAAAAATCTTGATCTCTCCATTCCCTTAAATAAGTTCGTTGTTGTTACCGGCGTTAGCGGTTCGGGTAAAAGTACATTAATTCACGATGTACTCTATGGAGGTGTTGCAAAATATCTCGGGTTTAATCCTCCTAAAATCGGCAGCTTTGATGATATTAAAGGGATTGAGTATATTGATGAGATTGAAATTGTCGATCAGTCGCCTATAGGAAAAACGCCTCGTTCCAACCCGATAAGTTATATCAAAGCCTTCGAACTCATTCGTGAACTTTTCGCATCCACACACCAGGCAAGAGCAAGAGGCTACAAACCGGGATATTTCTCCTTTAATGTGCCGGGAGGACGGTGCGAAACCTGTCAGGGAGATGGCTTTATAAAGGTCGAGATGCAGTTTCTCGCCGACTTATATCTCGAATGCGAGGACTGTAACGGTACCCGTTATAAAAAAGAAATACGAGACATCGCTTATAGAGGAAAGAACCTAGTTGAAGTTCTTAATATGACGGTCGATGATGCGGTTAAATTCTTTAAGGGAAATGATAAAATTGTTAAGTACCTTCAGGTGCTCTCGGATGTCGGCCTTGGGTATATTAAGCTGGGTCAGCCTTCTAACACACTTTCAGGCGGCGAAGCTCAGCGGATTAAACTTGCATCTCATTTAACTTCTCAGCGCGATCGTAAGCATACACTTTTCATTTTTGATGAACCGACAACCGGTCTGCATTTCGACGACATATCAAAATTACTTAACTGCTTTAACCTTCTTCTTGAAAGAGATAATTCTGTCGTGATAATTGAACATAACCTCGAAATAATAAAATGCGCTGACTATATAATCGATATGGGTCCTGAAGCAGGTGAAAAGGGAGGGGAAGTAGTGGCAGCCGGAACGCCTGAGGAAATCGCTGCAAATGAGAAATCCTGGACAGGAAAATATCTTCGCTCCCACCTGAATTGAATCTCCGGCTTGAGTAAAACCTCCATGTAGAGCGATTCGCCGAATCGCTCTTAAAACGGCGCGATTCGCCGAATCGCTCTTAAAAACGGCGCAGCCTCAATCAAAAGCGAAAAACCTTAATCTTCATTTATTATCCGAAATATTACTTACATCTCAGGGGCACATACAGTTTTCTGCTTATCGGCGAAATTATGTACCCTGCAAAAATCCTATTTTACTCTAAAAAGCTTCTTTAAATAACTTCTTTGACTAAGCTATATATATTCCCTGTACAATTACTGCCTTTCAACGTCTCACATACGTCTCACATACGTCTCACATACGTCTCACATACGTCTCACATACGTCCTATATACATCTTATATAAGCTCTATATATACTTGAACTCCTTCGAAAAGCTTATGAATCATAGTCATAATCATTGATATATAAATTTGATCAGGTAATGGATAAAGGAAGAATGACAGATAAAAATATGAGAGGTGACTGGTTAATGACTCTGACTCCAGGAGGTGTTGATCAGGACCTTGAAAGACTTGGCTATAAAAGAATAATCAGATCAATGTTTCCTCTTGATAAAGATATGTAAACCCTCGATCTTACAGCCAGACTCATTCCCTGATCATAATTTCATCCTTATTCTTTAGACCCTGGTCTTAGTGGGACAGAAGCAAAGATTGATTTCCTAATCTGAAAAAAGTAAATTGCCTATGTAATATGCAGTCATAATGCAGGGAGAGCAGTTGATACAAATCTTTCAGTTCAATATTGCAGGGAGATATTGATAACATTTCTCATTAAAAGATGCTTAAGAGATTTAAGAAATATTTCGTTTCTAATTATGAGAGGCTGAAGCTCTCAATGAGCCTGATGCTTGGCATCCTGGCCTTAATCTTTCTAATCTTCTACCTTGCCGGCTGCTTCCTGAAATTATGGACATATAATATCTATGACCTGGTATTTAATCCTCTCGCAGGTTCAATCATTGTAACCGTTCCCGTCTTTACCATGATTATAATCCTTAAATTCATGAATTATTATAAAACAAGGATCTTGTTCTGTCGTATCGTTAAATACCATCGTGATAAAGTAAGTTTTTTTCTTAAGAAAGATGACGGCGGCAGCCCGGATAATGAAATAAAATACATTCTCCTGGGAAACTATAAAGGTTCAGCTTTCAGATTCGCATATTCACTCGGAAAGACTTTAATGATCTCTCTCTTAACAGATATAAAAGACTCCGATATATTTCAGTTTAATTCCCTGCCAGGAAAACTCAGACTCAATGGAATTCATTTCAATGGCTATGGTCTCTCCCTCGAAATAAGAAAACCAAATACCTCGCAAAGTCTTAGTACAATACCTCAAAAACTCGACAAGTTAATTAATGATTTCGAATTGGTGATGAAATATTCGGAAGCGAATCCTAAAGCTAAGCATGCCTTATAGGATTAAAAGGGACAGACTTTGACGGTTTATTTTGATCTAATCTGCGTCCCCGGAATTCTAAGTTAGGTATTTGACCATTTGACTGTACTGTCATTAAACCTATGATATTACAGCATGAACCAAAACTGAATCACCTCAATTGTAGTTATTACCAAAAGTAAAGCCGGAATATGAATAAAAACAGCAAAATGAATAAAAAATATTTAGAAGAAGTGAAACTCTGCTATAACATGACCGCTGATGAATATTCGAAAAAATTTATAAATGAGCTGGATCAGAAACCGTTCGACAGGAATATCTTAGACAGGTTTTCAGCAATGATCCCCGCTAAAGGAATTATTTATGATTTCGGATGCGGATCGGGACAAACTACAAAATATCTGTATGATAAAAATGAACACAGCATTACTGGTCTGGACTTTTCAGAAAATGCTGTCAAATTGGCATTAGAAAATTTTCCGGAGATTAAATTCATTGTAGATGATATGCTCAATTCAAAAATGAATTCTCATTCCGCTGATGCCATTATTGCTTTTTATGCCATAGTCCATTTCGAATATGAGGATATAAAGAAAGTGCTGCTGGAATAGTACAGAATATTGAAAAGCAATGGTCATTGTCTGTTTTGTTTTCATACGGGTGAGGGCAAAGTATATATTAAAGACTTTCTCGGTGTCAACGGTGCAAATGCAGCCTGGCACTTTCTGGATACAGATAAAATAATAAAATTATCTGAAGAGATAGGATTCAGAGTGGTGGAATCTGTTATCCGGTACCCATATAAGAATATTGAGCACGAAAGTAAAAGAGCATACATTATACTTGAAAAGATTACATAAGCGGATCATAAATAGATTAACGATATAAGCTTCGCTTCTTCACCAGCTTTTTATTTCCTTAGCTCACAATCTACCAGCCGGAAAACGTTGTCTAAAACCCCTGTGAGAAATTAAATTCCCACAGCCAGTTTTTCGAAGGCCGGTCGAGCGGCCTTACAAAATCAACTTCTCCTATTAAATATCCGAATAGATTAATTCTTGCAACCAGACCCGTGCTGCTTATCGGCTTTCTGTCGCCTCCTGCAAACCATGGCTTATTGCCCTGATCCCAGGCAAGACCCGTATCAAAAAATCCGCCGAATTCAATCGGAAGAAATCCGTAATATCCTTCTCCTATGCCGAATAATCCCAGCAGAGGAAATCTTAATTCAAAATTAGCTATCAGGATTTTACTGCCGATCAGCCTGTTAAAAAGAGAATTACTTCCCGTAGATTCTGATGCCGAAAAAGTTCCATACTGGTAGCCTCTGACCATGTCGGGGAACCCGAGAAATAGAGGATATAGTCGTCCATCTTCCGCACTTTTGCCGTAACGTCCAAGGTGCAGTATCCTCCCTGCCAGCGTAAATGGCATTACAGGCATTATATACTGCCTGTAGTCTGCCAGCAGATTTGTCCAGTAAAGTGTCCCGACATATTCATCTGCCTCCAGCCTGTAGCGTGTTCCAAGGATTGGACTTGTCGCGCCGAAGTAGCTGTCGTCATATACCAGGGCGGCACTTCCGGAAGCCAGATTTATTGCTGAAGGGGATGGAAGGGCCTCAGTTTTATCCACCAGGAGCTGCCCCGTATTCAAT
>DATFVA010000398.1:0-5032 GCA_035260565.1 Ignavibacteriaceae bacterium
ATGCAATTTTCTATGCTTCCGTTAACTAAAAGACTTCCGCCTACCAAAAAGCCGTCAACCCCCGACTCAGTACAATGTTTTACAAAACGGCTCAGTTTTTCTTCATTAATGTTGTCCGGATCAATTAATATTAAATAAGCAGCGCCCTTAATTTTAATGGTATCCAGGAGATAATTATAAATATTCATAGAAATTGAAATTGAAAAACTGCGTCGAATATAGGAATTTTGATCCTGAGATAAAAGATAGCTCTTCTTAAAGATCCGGGTGACGGAAGAATGTTCAGGCTGATATCGGCATTGACAGAAATGTCATATGTTCCGTTTTGTTACATTAAATATTGCCTACGGAGTGATCGTTTTCCTTCGATTTTCACTCTTTATATTTTTTGATCTGAGTCGTACTCCTCTCGTACTCCTCTCGTACTCCTCATATACTTCTCTTTATCTTAGTCAGCTGTCTCAAAATGTTACTGCCAAAATGGCAAAATTTCTTAATTCCCTCAAATGACAACCGAATGATCATTGTAAATACGAACAGCTTATTTTTTCATACTTAAAGCGATTCTTCCCCTTTCAGCATCAGCTGAAATGACTTTCACACTGATAATTTCTCCCACGCTTAATTCTTCAAGAGGATTTTTAACATACCTGTCGGCAATTTCAGAAATATGAAGCAATCCATCCTGTTTAACACCGATATCAACGAATGCACCGAAATCTACTATGTTCCTGACCGTACCTTTCAGCCACATACCGGTCTGCAGGTCCTCCATTTTAAGCACATCACTTCTAAGAAGAGGTTTTGGAAGTTCCTCACGGGGATCGCGCCCCGGCTTCTTAAGGTTTTCAATAATATCCCTGAGCGTAGGTTCGCCGACGCCTATCTCTTCCGCCAGTTGTTTCAGTCCCTTCTGCTTGACAAACAGATCGATAAGAGAGCCTGATTCGGTTACCTTGCTTAAGGGGATATTGAACATTTTCAGCAGCTTTTCCGCGGACCGGTATGACTCAGGGTGAATAAATGTATTGTCAAAAGGATTACCGCTGCCGGGGATCTTAAGAAACCCTGCTGACTGTTCGAAAATCTTTTCTCCCAGCCCGGTAACCTCTTTAAGCTCCGCACGGCTGGCGAACCTCCCTTTCTTTTCACGGTATTTAATGATGTTGTCCGCAATTCTTTTATTCAGTCCAGATACATAATTAAGCAAAGAGCCCGACGCAGTATTCAAATCTACACCCACGTAATTAACGCAGCTTTCAACTACATTATCCAGCTTATGCGATAGCAATTTCTGATCGACATCGTGCTGGTACAGACCCACGCCGATCGATTTAGGATCGATCTTCACCAGCTCTGATAGAGGATCGAGTATCCTTCTTGCAATAGAAATATTGCCGCGCTGACTTGCTTCAAGATCGGGGAATTCCTTCTTAGCTGTTTCAGACGCCGAATAAACCGATGCCCCGGCTTCATTAACTATTATATAATGGCAGTTTAATTTCTTTTCTTTTATAAGTTCCGCTATAAGGAATTCAGTTTCCCTGCTCGCTGTGCCGTTACCGATTGCAATTACTTCAACATTATATTTTTCAATAAGACCGGCAAGGATTTTTTTTGCTTCTGCTGTTTTGCTTTGAGGAGGATGAGGATAAATTGTAGCTCCTTCAAGGTACCTGCCCGTCTCATCTATAACTGCCGCCTTCGACCCTGAATAGAATCCCGGATCGATCCCCATTATCATTTTTCCTGCAAGCGGGGGCTGTAGAAGAAGCTGTTTTAGATTAGTGGCAAAGATTTCAATTGCGTGAAGGTCAGCTTTTTCTGTAAGAAGACTTCTTATTTCTCTTTCTATCGATGGATAGATCAGCCTCGCAAAAGAATCTTCAATAACTTCTTCAAGGATATTCATAAAAAAAGACTGTCTGAATTCGAAAGCAGGCTCCTTAATCTTCTTTAATATTTCAGAATGATCAAAGCTTAATGAAACCTTAAGCATCTTCTCCTTCTCACCCCGGTTAAGTGCGAGAACCTGGTAGGGTTTAATTCTTTTAATATCGATATTGAACTCATAATAGGTCTGGTAAATCTCTTTTCTTTCCCTTTCTTTAAGCTTCTCGTTGGTCTTTTCCTCCTTCTTTCCCTTCGCCTTCTCAGATGTAACCAGCGAATCTGCAAGCAGATATTCTCTTACCTCTTTACGTACTTCAGCGGTATCACTTATCATTTCGGCAATTATATCTTTTGCCCCCTGTAGTGCTTCCTCAGTATTGTTAACGCCTGCTTCAGGGTTTACATACTCAGATAACTTCTCTTCGAAATCACCCTTGAACTGAGGATTCTGAAGTATAAACAGTGCAAGTGGTTCTAATCCTTTTGCTTTTGCAATTGTACCCCGTGTTTTTCGTTTAGGTTTATAAGGAAGATATATATCTTCAAGCTCCTGCAGCTTAACTGCAGCATACAGTTTTTGCTTCAGCTCATCTGTTAGTTTTCCCTGTTCCTCAATGCTCTTTAGGATTGCTTCTCTTCTTTCTTCCAGAAGTGTCAGGTAATTCAGCCTGTCTTCAATCTGGCGAAGGATTTCTTCATCAAGCCCCCCTGTGTGCTCTTTTCTGTACCTTGCAATGAAAGGTATTGTGGATCCCTCGCTGAAGAGTTTTATTACATCTTCAACCTGAGAAACTCTAATATTTAATTCACCCGCTATTACTGAAGATATATTCATCCCGTCCTGTTATTTTATTAAGATTCAAAACTATAAATAAAGATGGATACGATTCAACACCGATTAAACGTTACCACTTTGTTCCCTGATTCCTGCACACCTTCGTACTTGTTACTCGTTACTTGTTACTTGTTACTTGTTACTTGTTACTTGTTACTTGTTACTTTTATCTTTTTTCCTGTCCTGTATTCTATTTCACCCCATTATCTTACAAAATTGTAATTTTTTGAATAATGAATTAAGTTATCCTATCTGATTAACAATTATTTAATAAAAACACAACTAACTGGTTTTCGGTTATACCGGGATGCCATAGAGGTTAATATTCCCGGGAATAATTCTGAAAAAAGGAATTTATAGATGGCTAAAGAAAAAACAAAAAAAGAAGAGCTAAATGAGATTGAAACACGCGAATGGCTTTATTCACTTGATTATGTGTTTGAGCATGGAGGGCCTGAAAGGGTTAAGGAACTTCTCCATCAGCTCCAGATAAGAGCACATAAAACCGGAGTTGACATCCCATTTACGGCGAACACTCCTTATATAAATACAATTCCCCGTGAGAAACAGCCTCCATTTCCGGGAAACCGTGAAATTGAAAGAAGGATTAAAAGTCTTATACGCTGGAATGCGATGGCAATGGTTGTTAAAGCCAATAAGCTTGAAAGCGGAATAGGCGGACATATTTCGACCTATGCATCGGCCGCCACTCTTTATGAAATCGGGTTTAATCATTTCTTCAGAGGCAAAGAAGGTGATTATGAAGGAGACCAGGTATTTTTCCAGGGGCATGCTTCCCCGGGTATTTATGCACGGGCATTCCTGGAGGGAAGACTTACAGTTGAACAGCTTGAAAATTTCAGAAGGGAACTTAAACCTTCCGGCGGTTTGTCATCATATCCTCATCCATGGCTGATGCCTAACTTCTGGGAATTCCCGACAGTTTCAATGGGATTGGGACCAATTATGGCAATATACCAGGCCAGGTTCAACCGTTATCTGGAAGACCGCAGTCTTATTGAAAAAAAACATGAGGGACATGTCTGGGCATTCCTGGGTGATGGAGAGACAGATGAACCGGAAGCACTTGGCGCCATCAGCCTTGCTGCAAGAGAAAAGCTTGACAACTTAATATTTGTAATTAATTGCAACCTGCAAAGACTCGATGGTCCTGTAAGAGGTAACGGAAAGATAATCCAGGAGCTTGAGGCAATTTTCCGGGGTGCCGGCTGGAATGTTATAAAAGTAGTGTGGGGCAGCGACTGGGATCCTCTCCTTGCCAGGGATAAGGAAGGTAAACTGGTAAAAAGGATGGGAGAAGTAGTTGACGGACAATATCAGAAATATTCTGTGGAATCGGGCGAGTATATACGTGAACACTTTTTCGGTGCAGACGAAGACGTACTTGATATGGTGAAAAACTTTTCAAATGAACAGTTAAAGAAAATGAAACGCGGCGGTCATGATCCGGAGAAAGTATATACTGCATTTAAAGCTGCAGTAGAACATAAAGGCTCACCTACAGTTGTACTCGCAAAGACTATTAAAGGTTACGGACTTGGTGAGAGCGGTGAAGGCAGAAACATAACTCACCAGCAGAAAAAACTAAATGAAGAAGAGATGAAGGAATTCAGATCAAGGTTCGGAATCCCGATTTCAGATGAAGAGATACCTGGTGCTCCTTTCTACAGACCAGCTGAAGACAGTCCTGAAATGAAATACCTGAAAGAGAGAAGAGAAGAGCTGGGAGGATTTTTACCCCTGAGAAATACAAATATCCGTCCGATCAAAACACCTCCTGAAGATATTTTTGAAGAATTTTATAAAGGGACAGAAGGACGTGAAGTTTCAACAACTATGGTTTTTGTAAGAATTCTTGCTAAGCTTTTAAAAGATAAGGAAATCGGCAACCTGATAGTACCGATTGTACCTGATGAAGCGAGAACCTTTGGAATGGAAGCATTATTCAGACAGGTAGGTATTTATTCTCATGCCGGGCAGTTATATGAACCGGTAGATAAAGAAAGTCTCCTTTATTATAAGGAAGCCCAGGACGGTCAGATCCTCGAGGAAGGAATCACGGAAGCAGGATCGATGGCGTCTTTTATTGCTGCGGGTACTGCATATGCTACACACGGAATAAATATGATACCTTTCTTTATTTATTACTCAATGTTCGGTTTCCAGCGGATGGGTGATCTTGTATGGGCTGCCGGGGATATACAGTGCAAAGGATTCATGATCGGCGGAACTGCAGGAAGAACTACACTCAACGGTGAAGGTCTCCAGCACCAGGACGGTAAT
>DATFVA010000399.1:0-6841 GCA_035260565.1 Ignavibacteriaceae bacterium
CATATCCCCGTTCAAGCGGCTGCAATGAAAACTTACCAAATGTATTCGAATAACTTGACTCATCTAATACAACAGCTTCAGGCATTTTTAAATATGAAACACTCATTTAGTTATCCTCTAAGGTTAATCTTAAAATTCTAATTATTATTTTGAGTAAAGCTCAACAACTAATTGTTCATTAGCATTTAGAGGAACGTCAACTCTTTCCGGAACCTGCAGGAATGTTCCCGATAAAGATGCTTTATCAATTGACAGCCAGGAGTAGGTTGAGTCTTTAACCCTTCTTAAAGACCCGTGGATGGCGTCAAGTTTTTTACTCTTTTCTTTTACTTTAATTATATCGCCGGCAGAGAGTATATAAGACGGAATATCAACAAGCCTGTCGTTAACAATAATGTGCCTGTGTCTTATAAGCTGTCTTGCCTGTTTCCTGGATGAAGCAAATCCTACCCGGTATACAACGTTATCCAGTCTGCTTTCCAGAATTTTAACAAGATTGTCGCCTGTAATACCTTTGGCTTTATTTGCCTTTTCAAAATAATTTCTGAACTGGGTTTCAAGTAATCCATAAATTCTTTTGATTTTTTGTTTTTCACGAAGCTGAATTCCATACTCAGAAACTTTAGCTCTTCTTGAATTTCCATGCTGACCCGGGGGATAACTCCTTATCTCAACAGGGCATTTTTCAGTATAGCATTTCTGGCCTTTCAAAAATAATTTTTGTCTTTCTCTTCTGCATAGTTTGCATACTGAATCTGTGTATCTTGCCATTTAGTTAATTCTCCAATATAATTTAAACTCTTCTTTTCTTAGGAGGTCTGCAGCCATTATGCGGTATAGGTGTAACATCCTTTATTGATGATATTTCTAGCCCGGCTGTATTTAATGCTCTGATTGCTGCTTCTCTGCCGGAACCCGGACCTTTTACAAGTACTTCAACTTTTCTTAATCCAAGATCATACGCTTCCTTAGCAGCCGCTTCGGCAGATACCTGTGCGGCATAAGGGGTGTTCTTTCTGGATCCCTTAAAACCATTTTTGCCGGCAGATGACCAGGAAATAGTATTACCATAAATATCCGTTAATGTCACATGCACGTTATTGAATGTAGCTTTAATATGAGCTACTCCGTTTGCATCAACATGAGTTTTCTTTTTAGTTTTCTTAACGACTTTAGCCAATTGATATCCTCCAGTTATCTCATTTACTTCTTAGTCGGAGTTTTCTTTTTACCGGCAACGGTTTTTCTTTTACCTTTACGCGTACGGGAATTAGTACGTGTCCTTTGTCCGCGTGCTGGTAAACCTCTTCTGTGCCTTAATCCACGGTAAGTTCCGATGTCCATTAATCTTTTTATATTCTGCTGTACTTCGGACCGAAGAGCGCCTTCAACCTTGTAATCAGCAGTTATTGCCGCTCTTATCTGGGCTACTTCCTCATCCGTTAAGTCTGAAACTTTTTTGTCCGGGTTAACTCCGGATTTGGAAAGTATTTCTTTAGAAATTGTAGGACCAATACCGAATATGTACTGTAAGCCAAATAAAACTTTTTTATTTTTTGGTAAATCTACTCCCGATATACGAGCCAATTAAATTCTCCTTCCTTAAATAATTAACCCTGGCGCTGTTTGTGCTTTGGATTTTTGCAAATGATTCTCACTACGCCTTTTCGCTTAATTACTTTGCAGTTATCACATATTTTTTTTACTGATGCTCTTACTTTCATTAGAAGCTCCGCTATTTATATCTATAGGTAATTCTACCTTTTGTTAAATCGTATGGAGATAATTCTACTGAAACTTTATCTCCAACCAGAATTTTAATAAAGTGCATTCTCATTTTACCGGAGATATGAGCAAGAATTTCATGCCCGTTATCCAGTTTGACCTTGAAGTGAGCATTTGGTAATGTTTCAGTTACCGCTCCGTCAACTTTTATTGGTCCTTGTTTAGCCATTTAACAAATAGTCAGTATTTCTGCTTTATTATCTGAAATTAGAATCGAATGTTCAAAGTGAGCTGATGGTAAACCATCGCTTGTTAATATTGTCCATCCGTCCTCAGCAGTCAATACATGATAATTTCCTGCATTCACCATCGGTTCAATTGCCAAGGTCATTCCGTTTTTTAATTTTGCACCGGTTCCCTTTTTACCGAAGTTAGGAATTGAAGGATCTTCGTGCAGGTATTTACCTACTCCATGTCCGCATAAATCACGGACAACTGAAAAACCGTTCGATTCAACATATGACTGTACAGCATATGAAATATCGTAAACATGGTTTCCGGCTTTAGCTTCTTCAATACCTTCATAAAGGGATTTCTCAGTTACTTCCATCAATTTCTTTTTCTCTTCGGTCAGTTCACCTACTCCAACGGAAAGAGCTGCATCTCCGTAATAGCCATTTTTGTAAACCCCGACATCAAGAGAAATTATATCACCATTTTTAAGAACTCTGTTACCCGGTATTCCATGAACAACTTCCTCATTAATTGAAGAACAAATGGAAGCCGGATAATCAATTGAAGAACCGCCCTGGGAATATCCTTTAAAAGCGGCTTTTGCATTATTGCTTAAAATATAATCTTCGGCTATTTGATCTAGCTCTTTAGTAGTAACGCCGGCTTTTACATTTACCTTCATTAACTGCAATGTTTCTGCAACTATCTTACAGCTTTCTCTTATAAAATCTATTTCTTTCTTAGTCTTTATATAAATCACAGAATCACTAATATCTTCGGCTTTTTAATTTACCGGTTTTCATAAAGCCGTCATAATGTCTCATCAACAGATGCGATTCAATTTGCTGCAAAGTATCCAGTGCCACTCCAACAATAATCAGAAGACTTGTGCCGCCAAAAAACTGTGAGAACTGACCTGAGACACCCCAGGCTGAAACAAATGCCGGTAGTATAGCAACTATAGCCAGAAAAAATGAACCTGGCAGAGTTATTTTGGTCAAAATATTATCAATAAAATCAGAAGTTTGTTTTCCAGGTCTTATTCCTGGAATAAATCCGCCTTGTTTCTTCATATTATCAGCAACATCTTTCGGATTAAATGCAATTGCTGTATAAAAATATGTGAAGAAAATTATCATTAAAGCATATATAGCGGAGTAAACAGGTGATGTATAATGGAAATATCCTGAAATAGTCTGAAGAAAATCATTATCCGGGAAAAATGAAAGTACAGTATTTGGGATAAACATAATCGACTGCGCAAAAATAATGGGCATTACACCTGCAGTGTTAACTCTCAGAGGAATATACTGAGTAACGCCCCCATAAACCTTTCTGCCTACCACACGCTTTGCATATTGAACAGGAATCCTTCTTGTTCCCTGTGTTACAAGAACGACACCAGCTATAATTAGTGCCATGAAGGCAAGTATTACAACTTCAATTACAATATTTCTCTGTCCTGAATTTATCAGGCGGTACTCATCTAGCATTGCGAATGGGAAACGTGCAATAATTCCAATAAAAATGATTAATGAAATTCCATTCCCGATACCTTTATCTGTAATCTGTTCACCAAGCCACATCATAAATATTGTACCGGAAGTCAGTATTACTATAGTGCTGAAAATCCATAGAAAACCTTGTACGGGAACAGGAACAATCGGCATTCCCTGAACATTAATATTCAAAAGACGTACAGTAACACCCCAGGCCTGCAGAGCGGAAATAAATACGGTGCCATACCTGGTTAACTGGGTAATTTTCTTTCTTCCCTCTTCACCTTCCTGCTGCAGTTTCTGGAAGTATGGGACAACAGCGCCGAGCAGCTGAAGGATAATGGAAGCCGAAATGTAAGGCATAATACCAAGGGCAAATATCGCAGCATTCCTGAAGGCGCCTCCCACAAATAAATCGTATAAACCAAAAAGGTTGTCCGATGTAGCATTTTTCATGCTTTGGGTAACCAGCGCAGCGTCAACACCTGGAATGGTGATGTGAGCACCTAACCTTACAATTGTCAACAACGCCAGCGTATAAATTATCCTCTGGCGAAGTTCGTGTATCTTAAAGATATTTCTGAATGTATCTGTGAATTTTGACATTTAATTCCGGATTAAATCTTTTTTATTGTGCCGCCTGCTGATTCAATTTTTTCCTGGGCAGACTTGCTGAAAGCATTGACTTCAACCTGTAATTTAGCTTTAAGCTCACCTGAACCAAGTATTTTTACAGGCAGATTTTTTTTCTTTACCAAACCGTATTTCCTTAATATTTCAGAATTTACAACCTTTTCTTTCGCATCAGCGAGCATCTGTAAATCCTGAACATTTACAACCTGGAATTCAACTTTGAAAATGTTAGTGAACCCAAATTTTGGAATCCTTCTTTGAAGAGGCATCTGCCCGCCTTCAAACCAGGCTTTCTTTTTAGCTCCCGACCTTGAAAGCTGTCCGTTCATTCCGCGGGTGGCTGTTTTGCCATGCCCGGAACCAGGTCCGCGGCCGACACGTTTTTTATTTTTCTTTGAACCTTCCGCGTATTTTAAATTGCTTAAAATATCCATTTTAAAACCTTATTACTCGTTAATTTCTTCTACTTTAACCAGATGTATTACTTTATTGACCATCCCTCTTATTTGAGGTGTATCATTGTGAATTTTCACCCAGTTGGGTCTGCCAAGTCCCAAAGCTTCAATCGTTAGTTTCTGTCTTTGGGGTCTGTCAATTATACTTCTGATTTGAGTTATTTTCAATTTGCTCATCATTTGCCTCACTTAGAACTAAATAAATCTTGAGTAGTAATTCCTCTTTTACGGGCCATCTTTCGTGCATCAATTACACTTAATAAGCCATTAAGAGTTGCCTTAACCTGGTTGTGAGGATTACTCGAACCAAGAGATTTTGTAAGTATATCCTGTATGCCTGCAGCTTCAAGAACCGCACGAACTCCGCCGCCGGCTATTAATCCGGTACCAGGAGAAGCCGGCTTTAGCAGAACTCTTCCTGCACCGTATTTACCAATAATCTCGTGTGCAATTGTTCCTTTAATTACAGAGACATTTACCAGACTTTTCTTAGCATCATCAATTCCTTTGGAAATAGCATCGGTAACCTCATTAGCTTTACCAAGACCTACACCAACAGTTCCTTCCCCGTTGCCAACTACCACGATTGCATTAAAGCTGAACCTGCGGCCGCCTTTAACTACCTTAGCAACACGATTTATATGAACGACTTTTTCTTTTAAGCCTTCAATCTCGTTTGACTTTACAGATTTCAAATTTCTTCTCCGACCTTCTTTATTTACTTACTAAAATTTCCAGGTTATTTAATTTCCTTGCTGCCGGAAGAGGATTCGAACCTCTACAGACGCCTCCAAAGGGCGTAGTCCTACCATTAGACGATCCGGCAACATATATTAAAATTTTAATCCCGCTTCTCTGGCACCTTCTGCAACTGCCTGGACACGTCCATGATATCTATAGCCATTGCGGTCAAATACTACTGTATTTATATTTTGTTCAAGTGCTTTTTTTGCAATATAATTACCAACCGTTTTGCTGCGTTGAACTTTCCCTTTTGCTTTCTTCAATTCATCTACCAGTTCCTTTGTTAATGAGGATGCAGAAATGAGAGTTTTTCCGGTAGTATCGTCTATGATCTGGGCATAAATATTATCCAGGCTCCGGTAAATGCTGAGCCTTGGTCGTTCAGGAGTACCGGAAATAACCTTCCTTATTTTTATCTTTGAACGAAGTCTGGTATTATTATTTCTCTTAATCATTTCCTTATATTCTCCATTAAAATTATTTTCCAGCAGTTTTACCGGCTTTTCTGATAATTTGCTCATCTGAATATTTAATACCTTTACCTTTGTAAGGTTCCGGTTTTCTGATCGATCTTATTTTTGAGGCTATCATTCCAACAAGCTGTTTATCGATACCGGATATTACAATCTGGGTCTGAGTTGGTGTCTGAAGCGTTATTCCATCCGGAGGAATAAAATAAATCGGGTGAGAATAACCGATGTTCAGTAATAAGTTTTTTCCTTTAAGCTCAGCTCTGTAACCTACTCCGACTATATCAAGAGTTTTCTGAAATGCTTCAGTTACTCCCTGTACCATATTCTGAATCAATGCACGGCTAAGACCATGCAATGCTTTAATTTCCTTTGTATCGTTAGGCCGGGTAACTGTTAATTCACTGTCTTTTATTTCAATTGCAATTCTGGAATCAAAGGTGCCTTCCAGTTCGCCTTTCGGGCCTTTAACCTTAACTGAGTTACCTTTTTGATCAATTGTAACTCCCTGGGGAATCATTACAGGTTTTTTACCAATTCTTGACACTTTTCAAACTCCATTCAATAAAATTACCAGATATAACAAACTATTTCACCGCCGACAGCTTCCGTCCTTGCATCTTTATCTGTCAACAGTCCTTTTGGCGTAGAGATGACCGCAACTCCCAATCCGTTTAAAACTCTGGGAATTTCATTAGAATTTTTATAAACACGGAGACCGGGTTTGCTGATTCTCTTTAAACCGTTTATCGCAGGAGAACCATTAGTATATTTTAATTCAACTCTGATTATATTTTGTTTATTGTCTTCAACAACAGAATAGTCTTTTATAAAATTCTGACTCTTAAGAATTTCTGCAAGGCTTTTCTTCATATTTGAAGCAGGAATATCCACCCTGAGTTTTCTGGCTTTGGATGCATTTCTTATTCTTGTTAGAAAATCTGCTATGGGATCAGTGACTGCCATTATTTCTCCTTTACCAACTTGACTTCTTTAATCCGGGAATTTCGCCTTTTAATGCCATTTCCCTCAATACTAACCTTGAAACTCCAAACTTACGGTGATAACCTCGCGCTCTTCC
>DATFVA010000400.1:0-13466 GCA_035260565.1 Ignavibacteriaceae bacterium
TTATAGCCGTAGTTGTTACTCTCTTTTTAACACTCAAATTCCAGCTTCACAGATTTGTGGGTAAAGTAAGCGAGGAAGATCTGTATGCTACGCTTAAGCTGGCTATTATTACAGTTATTATACTTCCCCTTCTGCCTGATAAAACTTATGGTCCGTTTGATGTACTGAACCCGAGACTAATCTGGTATATGGTTATCCTTGTTGGCGGGATAAGTTTTGTAGGATATATCCTGATTAAAGTTTTCGGTGAAGGGAAAGGGATATCTATCACAGGACTGCTGGGAGGGATGGTCTCCAGTACTGCGGTAGCTTTTTCATTATCCAGGAAAAGTAAAGAAAACGCTTCCCTGTCGCCTAATTTTGCAGTAGGAATATTGCTTGCTTCTACCATTATGTACCCGAGAGTTTTTATTGTGGTATTAATTCTCAATAGCTCTCTGCTGACCTCCCTTTGGATACCTCTTCTGATTTTCACAATTGCAGGTTTTATAGTAAGTCTTGTGATGTCCAAAAAATTTACTAATGAAAAACACGAACAGATTGAACTGAATAATCCTTTCAGACTAAAATCTGCTGCCTTTTTCGGTGTAATTTTCGGAATTGTTATTTTTGCAGCTAAGGCGGGTCAGTTTTACCTTGGCTCGGGAGGTATATACGCTGCAAGTGCGCTTGCCGGTATTACAAGTGTGGATGCTATTGTACTTTCACTTGCGAAACTGGCAGGCGGTAATGTTTCTCAGGAAGTTGCTGTAATTGCTATTATTATTGCAACCATATCAAACAATATAGTTAAAGCCGGAATTTCAATTGTATCGGGCTCTGATACGCTGAAAAGATATGTCTTGACGGGACTGGGAATTATTACCACGATATCAGTGCTTTATCTTTTAGTAATTATAATATAAAAAAAGAAGCTGTCTCAAATCTGAAGATATGTCATTTGGAGTTTACCAACAGGCTCGGTCAAAATGACATCGTCTCTTTTGAGACAGTCTCTTTCCTTGTGTGAGGGAACGAATAACTATTAATAATTATTCGTATTTGAATTCATATGATCACGCATATCATTAAAGGATTTCTGAACATCATTCCAGTCCTGTCTTAACTTTGCCTGGAATTGATCCCAGTTAGCCTGTGATGTATCGTCGATCTTATCAACTTCATCTTTAAATTTATCTCGTTTTGACTTGAGTTCTTTAACCTGATTATCGTACCAGTCCTTAGTTTCTTTGGTGGCATTATCTGTTTTATCCTGCATCTTGTCTATTTTATCATTCAGGTTGTCTATTGCATCGTTCAGATCATCCTTCAATTCATCTCGCTGATCATAAGTATAATCCCTGCTATAGCTGAAAATCAAAGGCGTCTGGTTAGCATTCTCATTCGGGTTCGTATTCGGATTATTATTTCCGTTCATCTCTGTGCCATTACCGGTGGTTCCTGTTTGGTTATCCCGGTCGTTTCTATTGTTTTCACAAGATGTAAAAACAAATACCATAAACACGCTTAAAATAAGCGACAAAACAACTTTCCTGTTCATAATATTCCCTTTCCTGTTAATAAATAAAATTAATTACTTAGAGAACTCTTCGTCCCTGGATTAATCTGATGATCAGTACCACTACCGCAATTATTAGCAGTATGTGGATAAAACCACCTAAGGTATACGAGGTTACAACCCCTAATAACCACAGAATCAGCAGGATTACAAAGATAGTCCACAACATATTTTGTTCCTCTAATGTTAGTATTTATTTCTGCTGCGGTTCAAAATATTGGTAACAATCTCTTTTCACTATTATTATTGTCACAGTAAATCATTTATGTGACAAAGATTGGTAAAAGTTTAGCCCTTAATGCATTCTGTTTTTTTAATCGATATAGTTATTTTTGCATATTATTAACCCGCAGCAGATTATTGAATAATTATAAACTTGTAATACAATACGACGGAACAGCGTATTCAGGCTGGCAGATCCAGAAAAATCAAATGACTGTTCAGCAGAAAATCACAGATTCCGTTGAAATTATCCTGAAAGAGAAAGTGAATCTGATTGGATCGGGAAGGACTGATACCGGAGTACACGCTCTCGGACAAACAGCTAATTTCAGGACAGAGCAGGAGTTAGATCTATTCAAATTCACTTATTCATTAAATTCTGTTCTGCCGAATGATATTTCGATCATGAAAATAGAGAATGCCGCCGAAAATTTTCACTCCAGGTTCGATGCAAAGAAGCGAACCTATATTTACCTTATGTCCGGATACAAATCACCTCTCTATAAGAATTATTCATATTTTTATCATTACAACATCGACTGCAGCCGGCTGAATAAGTTATCGGGAGCGCTTTTGGGCAGGCAGGATTTCAGTTCGTTTTCTAAAAAGAATACTGACACAAAAAATAGAATCTGTACGATATATGAAGCGCAGTGGAGACAGAAAGGCGGATTGTTCTTGTTTTACATCTCTGCCGACAGGTTCCTGCACGGCATGGTCCGTGCAGTTACCGGAACATTGCTTAATGCATTAAAGAATAATTTCGGGAATGATTACATAAGCCGGGTGATAGATTCGAAAGACAGGGCTGCAGCCTCAGAGGCTGTCCCTGCTAAAGGATTATTTCTTTATAAGGTAAAATATTAAGTTAAAACCGTTATTCTGAAACAATTGGAAAAATATTGATGGAATTTCTTGCGCAGCTTCACCCCAGGATAGTTCACTTTCCTGTTGCCTTTTTAACTATCTATGTGCTGCTGGAAATTACGGGTGTATTATCCAAAAAAGATTTTTTTCAAAAAGCTGCTTACCTTTTTCTTCTTCTTGGTGTTTTAACGGCGATAGCTGCTGTAATCACGGGCAACCAGGCTGCCGATATTGCTGCCCGGTGGAAAGATAAAGGAGCTGTTATTCCTTCAGGGCTGATCTCCGAACATGAGGAATCCGCCACCTTAACACTGTGGTATTTTACAGGATTGCTGGTGCTGAGAACTGTACTGATTCTGAAGAAGAAGTTCACAGGCCCGGTTCAGTATGTTTTAGTTGTTCTTGCAGTTCTTGGTGCTTCCTTTATTTATAGGACGGGCAACCAGGGAGGGAACCTGGTGTATGACCATGGTGTAGGAACAGTTCTGAAAAAAGAAGAGATAAAATGATTTTTGAGGAGTCGTTATTTGAATCCTTTTAGGATTGTTCTCTCAATAGTCATAGTAAATGCAGCAGGAATTGCATTAAGATATTACGGACTCGACACTTATTTTATTTTCCTCGGGTTCCGTTTCCACCTCAGCTGTCTTCTTCCTTTCGTCATTCTTATGAATGGGGAAAATCTGAAGCTGCTTTCGGAATCATTCCGCAAACCCCGCTTTAGAAAAAAGTTTGTGCCATTATTCCTGGTGATCTTTTCCCTGGCTGTTACCGTCGCGGCTTTATACCTTCTTAAAAAAATAGAACCGGGTGATCCCGACTATTTCTACGAATTCGGTCTTTCGTCCATATTCGATTTTCCTCTTTACATCGTGTGGAATTTCCCCCAGCTTTGCTGCTTATTCCTTACCCTATCGATTATTTCCCGGATTAATAAGCTGGCATATGTAAATGTGTTTTTCGGACTGATATTATTATTCGGATATGAACTGATCCCGTTCAATTCAGCTTTTCATCCGGCGGATGCAGCTGCAATGCTTTTATTGTCCTTAACTGCTTCATTATTTGTCACTAAACTGCAGAACATCTACTGGTTTGCGGTAATAGTTTTCAGTTCGGTATGGAGTATAATCCTCCTGTTCGGAAGCACCTTAGGGACACTGATAAACATCTTTTTTGCAAGAGAATACAGCAGCTGGGACGGATTTCTCAATATAAGTAAGGAACTCTCTGATTATGTTGTTCCTTCCTTTTTCCTGATTTTACTTGTAATTAGTACGGTTTATTTATTCTTTCTTCGGCAAACCGGTACCAATTTCCCGGATAAAAAGTAAGCGTATAATGCTGTGATTCTAATTTTGTAATTTGTAATCTTTTCCTATTTCTGTAAATTGCAAAGGTTATCCAGTATGTTACGGATGTATATTAACAAAACTAACAGCTAAAAATGAAAAGAATTATATTATCTATTTTATTGACTATAGCCGGCACGGCTGTATTTGCACAACAGGCTCAGGATTATTTTCCGCAGCAGCCCGGGTACAGGTGGAACTATAAAGTTATTCCACTAGACTCAATAAACAATGAAATTGATTCACTTTCCTATTACAGGGTAGATTCTTTTGCGGTTGCCATAAATTTTATGGGTAGAAGTGCCGACTTACTGTTATCTAAAAACGGTACTTACAACCTGATAAATTATATGCCCTATACAGACAGTTCTTTCTTTTCATTTGAAAATACTGACGGCTACCAGTTTTTCAGGATCTCAAACCTCGGCAGCCTGGTGGCGGTACTGGATTCTATCGGACTGGATTCAACACTGCTTGGAGTGATTCAATCGTTCGAAGATTGGTATTCGGTTTTTCGTTTTAATCAGTCTGTAAACAGTGAGTATACAATTTTTTCGAAGGATACCACTTTGAATCTTGGGGGCACCAATGCTCCTCTGCGTTTTAAGTACCTTGGAAAGAGACTAAATGATGAAACTATACAAACCGGCGCAGGATCATTCAACTGTAAAAAATTTCTGCTCTCAACTACTGTTAGTTTCCTGCTTGGCCCTCTCCCCATTGAATTCATCAGGCTTGAAACAACAAAATGGATTGCCCAAAATGTCTGGCTCGTTCAGGAACTAACTCCATCTAAGACCATTGATCTTTCAGTCCTTGGATACGGTAGCTTTGTAGTCCCTGGTTCCAGAACCGAACTCATTCCGCTCATTACTTCAATCGAAAATTCCGGTGAGCCTGTGCGGGAATTTGAACTGTCTCAGAATTTCCCGAATCCTTTTAATCCCGAAACTCATATAAAATTCACCCTCCCGGAAACCGGAAATGTAACTTTGAAAGTATATGATGTGCTGGGTAATGAAGTATTGACACTCCTTAACGGAGAGAGGAATTACGGCACTTATTCGGTTGCATTTAATCCGGCACAAAACGGACTTGCAAGCGGTATTTATATTTACGAATTGAAATTTAAAGGGACTTTTTTATCTCATAAAATGATCTATCTTAAATAACTTTTTTACAAATAATTAATTTAATCATTAAAACCTGAACAGGGGTTTATCAATATGCGCAACCTGATACACCAAGAAATGTTCTGCTCTGAAACCGATGAAATGGTATCGCTCCCCGCAAGAGAAGATATAGAAGAAATATATAAATGGAACTTAGCCGATATCTATAATTCGGCGGAGGACTGGGAAAATGATTTTAACAGCGTTAAAGACAATCTCGGTAATTACAAAAAATTTATAGGAAAACTCGGTCAGAGTGCCGAACAACTCCTCAATTGTCTTAAGTTCGATGATGAAATGGGTATTAAACTTGAGCGTCTGTATTTATATACAATGCTTGCAAAAGACAGCGATCTCAGGGTAGGAAAATTTCAGTCGATGGACGATAGAATTAAGTCACTTTATTCACAGGTTTCAACTGTAAGTTCATTTATAAAACCCGAATTGCTGAAGATACCGGATCAGAAGCTAAACGAACTGATCAGCTCAATTGAGGAACTTAAGTTATATAAGCATTCTATTGAGGATCTTCTTCGGCGGAAATCCCATACCTTATCAAAAGAGGAAGAAGAAATACTTGCACTTGCCGGTGAGCTGACGCCGACATCCTACAACGTATTTTCGATGTTCACAAATGCGGATATGAAGTTTCCTTTGGTTAAGGATGAAACGGGGAAAGAAAATCAGTTATCTCATGGCAGGTTTTACGCTGCCATGTATTCGGCCGACAGAGATTACAGGGAGCGGTCATTCCGGTCGTACTTCAAACCCTTTGTCGATTATTCAAATACTCTTTCAGTACTATTTTCCGCCAGTCTGAAGTCAAATATATTTGAAGCAAAAGCACGTAAGTATAATAGTGCAAGGGAAGCGGCCCTCGATAGAAATAATATTCCTGTATCGGTTTATGATAATCTTGTAAAAACCGTAAATGATAACCTGTCACCCATGTATCGCTGGGCGGCTCTTAAGAAAAAAATCCTCAATCTGAAAGAACTCCATCCTTATGATGTATATGTAACACTCTTTCCGGCTGCATTCGACAGGAAATATCCTTACGAAGAAGCTAAGAAAATTGTCTTTGAAGCCCTTAAACCTCTTGGTGAAAATTATCTGAGTTCGCTGCAGACTGCATTCGATAACAGGTGGATAGATGTTTATGAGACACAAGCTAAAAAAAGCGGTGCCTATTCTTCGGGAACAACTTTTGGAGTGCATCCGTACGTACTTCTAAACTGGACAGACCTGCTCAATGATGTCTTTACACTTAGTCACGAAATGGGTCACAATATGCATTCATATTATACCGGAAAGACTCAGCCTTTCGTTTATTCGAATTATACTATTTTCCTTGCCGAAGTGGCTTCAACTTTTAATGAATCTCTTCTTCTTGAACATTTTATTAAAATGGCCGGGACACGCGAGGAAAAACTTTATTTTATCGAAAAATATCTGAATAATGTTACTTCAACATTCTACAGGCAGACAATGTTTGCAGAATTTGAAATGCTGGTCTACGAAAAGACTGAGAACGGTATGGCCTTGAATTCGCAGGATTTATGTGCATTGTATAAAGAGGTTTACCGGAAATACTGGGGTCCGTCTATGGTGATCGACAGGGAAGAGGAGTTTACCTGGGCAAGGGTTCCTCATTTCTATTATAATTTTTACGTCTACCAGTATGCCACCGGTTTTGCAGCTTCGGAAGTGCTTGCACAAAAAGTACTTAAAGAAGGGCAGCCTGCAGTTGAAAAATATCTTAACTTTCTTAGATCGGGCAGTTCCGATTATTCGATCAGCATCCTTGCAAAAGCGGGCGTCGATATGGATTCTCCCGAACCGATCACTGCAGTTACCAAAAAAATGAATATGCTTCTTGATGAAGCAGAAGAATTAATTAAAAACTAACAATAAGGATTCAATCTAACAAAGAGACAAATGAAAGTTTACACAAAAAGAGAATTAAATGAATTCCACCAGTCATTGACTTACGATGATATCAGTCTTATTCCGACTGCGGTTTCCCGTATCAAATCAAGAACTGAAGCTAATACCGTAAATGAATTTTTGGGAGAAAAACTTGCTGTACCTGTTTTATCCAGCCCAATGGATACAGTAACCGGAATTGAAATGGCGAAAGAACTTACACGCCTGGGATGCATCGGTATCCTGAACCGGTTTGATTCTTCACTCGATGAAGTCCTTCACGATCAGAAGAATGGAGTTAATCTGAAAGCTGTTTCTGTAGCACTTAATACGCCTATGGAAACTGTGGAAAAACTTGCAGAGAAGAACTTTATTATTTGCATAGATACTGCGAATGCAAATAACAAAGCTGTTCTCTGCCGTACAGAGGAAATTAAAAAACAATTTAAGATAAGGATTATTGTCGGGAATATTGCCCACGGTGCTTCACTTGAACAGCTTGAATCTGCAGGTGCTGATGCTGTAAGAGTGGGTATAGGGAGCGGAAGCGTCTGTACAACTTCAATCCAGACAGGTATCGGGATCGGGCAGGTTTCGTCACTTCTTAATGTTATTTATTCCCGTGCTGAAAAAAATCTTGGGATTAAAGTTATTGCAGATGGTGGAATTAAGAGCCCGGGGGATGTTGCCAAAGCAATCGCTCTTGGTGCCGATATAGTAATGCTCGGAAGAATGCTTTCCGGAACAAAAGAAACTCCCGGTGAAGTAATCAAATATAATGGTCAGTTGTGGAAAAAATACCGGGGCTCTGCATCATTCGGCGTCAAGATGAGAAATGAGTTCATAGAAGGTGAAGAAACTATGGTTCCCTATAAAGGTATTGTAAAAAATGTTATCGATGGCATCTCCGACGGTCTCAGAAGCTCTATGAGTTATATGGACTGCCTTAATCTTGATGAGTTAAGAAAAATAGAAACTTTCGCTATCCTGAGTAATAGCTCTTACCTCGAAAGGCTCCCGAAGATTTAAACTTGTAAAGCGCCACGCTGTTTCGCTCCCCCTGTAAAGCGAAACGCCGTTTCGCTTCATCTGTAAAACGCCACGCTGTTTCGCTTCCCCTGTAAAGCGCCACGCTGTTTCGCTCCTCCTGTAAAGCGCTACGCCGTTTCGCTTCTCAAAGTAAACCTCGATTATAATCTTCTAATTTTGCCCGCAATCACCATCCTTTTTTTGCATTCCTTTTATAATATTGCATAAGTTTATTTTTTGAATTTTTCGAAAGAATCCAATGAAGCATTGTATCTTCTCAATCATTGTGTTATTTATAATCTCGTCACCCCTTTACTCTCAAAAAAAAGCATTCACAATCGATGATTTATATAAAGTTAAAGCTGTGGGAGCGCCGGTATTATCACATACCGGTAAGGAAGCAGTTTTCACAGTCACAAGTTATAACCTGGCTAAGGGTAGATCAAACTCAGATATCTATATCATGAAAAATGACGGCACTGATATAAAACCTGTTGTCAGTTCTAAAGAGAATGAAGCTAGTCCCTTCTGGTCAAATGATGATTCCATGATATATTACCTGGTCGGCAACGCTTTATACTCATATAGTCTTGATAAAAAGAATACGGAAAAACTGCTCACGGTTCCGGCCGGGATTCAAAATCCCGTACTTTCTCCTGATGGAAAACTTCTCGCTTTTACTTCTGATATTTTTCCCGGATGCGGAACTGACGAAAACTGCAGCCAGGAATTATTGAAATCCTCAAAGGATGGTCCTCTCCAGGCTTATGTGGCTGACAGCCTATTATTCAGGCACTGGACGGAATACCGCGGAGAGAAGGAGACGCATCTTTTAGTGTATAACCTGGCGGCAAAAAAAATTACTGATATTGTACACAGCGAACTTTTGTCGGATATGTACAAGTTAGGCGGGAGTGTAAAGTATAATTTCTCGCCTGATAGTAAAGAATTGTGCTATGTCAATAATCCCGGGGAAGGACTTGCCATATCTACCAATTCAGATCTTTTTATCGTTCCCTCAGAAGGCGGAAAATCTATTGATATTACCTCATCTAATAAAGCATGGGATGGTTCTCCGGTTTACTCACCTGATGGAAAGTACATAGCATTCAGGATACAGCTTACGCCGAAATATGAATCCGATAGGTACAGGATAGCATTATACGACAGATCAACAAAAAAAATAACTAACCTCACTGAAAAATTTAATAATACGATCAGTACGGCAGATTGGGCCGATGATTCCAAAACCATTTATTTTACCGCAGCTTACCAGGGCAATTCTCCGGTTTATAAACTTGATACAGAAAGCGACAGTATCAGGCAGGTGACTGGAAATGAATCTGTGTTTGGTTTTGAAATTTCCCCCGGTCAAAAGTATGTATACTACCTTGCAAGCTCTGTCGGAAAACCTGCAGAAATATACAGGATAAATATTCAATCGAAGGTTTATAACCAGCTTACCGCTATTAATAAGGACTTATTGGAGAAGGTCGATTTCCGTCCTTCTGAGCAGATGTGGGTCGAGGGTGCGGATGGTATAAAGATACAGGTATTCATAGTTAAACCGCATAACTTTGATCCCGCCAAAAAATATCCTCTGATACTGAACGTACATGGTGGTCCCCAGGGTCAATGGATGGATTCGTTCCGCGGCGACTGGCAGGTTTATCCCGGTGCCGGCTATGTAGTCGCTTTTCCAAATCCTCACGGTTCAACAGGCTTCGGTGCCGAATATACAAAAGAGATCAGCGGGGATTGGGGAGGGAAAGTTTTTGAAGATCTTATGAAAGTTGCCGATTCACTTGAAACGCTGACGTATATAGATACCAGCCGGGTCGGTGCTATGGGATGGTCGTTCGGCGGTTATATGATGGACTGGTTTGAAGCGCAAACACACAGGTTTAAATGTCTTGCTTCAATGATGGGAATTTTTGATCTTGAATCTATGTGGGGAGCAACTGAAGAACTGTGGTTTGTTAACTGGGATCTGAAAGGTCAGCCCTGGAATTCGGATCTTTATAAAAAATATTCACCTTCAAATTATGTGCAGAATTTTACTACACCTGCACTGATCTTAACCGGTCAAAAGGATTACAGAGTGCCGTATACTCAGAGCATACAATTTTTTACAACCCTGCAGACACTTGGAATTGATTCAAGACTAATCATCTTCAGGAATGACGGGCACTGGCCGGATTATGTAAAATCAATGCCGCTGTATTATAACGCTCACCTTGAGTGGTTTCATAAATACCTGGGTGGAGCTCCCGCACCCTACGATTCACACAAGATGGTAACAAATACGGCATTTGAACATTTATCGGAGAGAAAATAGAAACTTAACCCTGAGCTTGAATATTTAATTTATTTCCCTGAGTCTTCTCAATATGTTAATTCATTTGATAAGTCCGCTCAGACCGTCAGATTGCTAATTCTCTTTAATCCTCACCACCTGCAGCGCAGCAATCCTATCCGGGATTGGCTTGTAAATGTAGAAACGTGGATTAACTGATTGTTTTTTGTTTACGGTTCTGTGATCTGATTCTTTTAGAGTCTCATTTACGACAATAAACCTGTCGTTAAGATTATTTTTCGGCTCTTCACTGGCTAATTCCTGCTGAGGAAGCCTTTCATAAGTGATTCTGATATCATCACTTCTGCCTGAACTATCCAGGGGAAAGCTTACTGAGCGGTTTTTAACTTTGAAAAGCAGGTATGACATGATCAAAAGAACCAGCAGCCCGAGACTGAATATAAACACAGTAGATTCTATTATTTGAATAAGTTCCATATAAACGACACACAAAAGATGAGTTTTACAACTATTTTACAATATTTATACCATTTATAATATAAAAAATTATCCTATATTTGCCACTCATTAATACCATTTTTCGGGATTTTTTATCATTTTGAGATGAAACTATCTGTCCGGTCCTTGATATAAATTTTGTGTCTTGTATTACCCGGAAGTATAAATAATTGATTTTTTTGTCCCCCTTTGATAATTTAACTTATTAAATAACAATGAGTTAGAATATTTATATAGTAAGTAAGCGGGAGAAAAAATATGACTAAGGCAGATATAGTTGATAAAGTGGCAACGGGAACCGGTTTGACCAAGCTGGAGACAGAAGCGATTATTGAAGGTTTTTTCAGGACCGTGATTGATGCATTAAAACAAGGAAAAAATATTGAGATAAGGGGATTTGGAAGTTATAAAGTTAAAAAGAAAAAAGAACGGCAGGCACGCAACCCCAAAACCGGGGAACAGGTTTTTGTGCCGGCTCATTATGTTCCCACTTTTAAATTCTCTAAAGATTTCAAGGAGATGGTAGATACGGGAATGAAAGAAATAGAAGGTTAGTTTTTGAATGGTTAAATTTTGCCCATCCTGCGGAACAAAACTGGAGCAGGAATATAATTTTTGTCCTTCCTGCGGTTTTGATTTAAGGAAAGTGGCTGAAGCTGAGAGTCCAAAAGAAGAACCGATAGAAACGGATACAGAAACAATTATTATTTGTGATACATGCGGTGAAGAAAATTCGCCGGGGAATAAAATTTGTCAATACTGCGGTGCTCCTTTAAAGGGCAGCAATGTCGATAAGGTAGTTGTTAAAGAGAAAAAGACAGTAAAAGAAAAACAAAGGGAACCGAAGACCAGGCAGGCTAAATTAAAAACAACATCCGTAAAGACTCCTCCTCCCGCTAAAACTAAAGAACTTGATCAGAAAAAGCTGCTGCTGATTTTCGGCGGAGTAATTATTGTTATTGTTATTATATTGTGGTCGTCCGGAGTGTTAAATTCGAATGAACCGGAACAGGTAGGTCAGAACCAGGTAACAGATCAGAATTCGGGGGTTGATCTGAATAATATTCAGAAGATAAATGCACTTGAGACTGAGGTAAAAAATAACCCTGATGATACTGCGAAATTATTAGAACTGGCGCACTTAAAAAATGATTCCGGTTTGTACGAGCAGGCAATTGTAGATTATCAGAAATACCTTGAGAAAGTTCCTTCCAATCCCGATGCCCGGATAGATATGGGAGTATGCTATTACAACCTTAAGAACTACGATGAAGCCATAAAACAGATGGAAAAAGCACTTAAATATTCTCCTGAGCATCAAATTGGGTATTTGAACCTGGGAATTGTTAACTTAACAGCTGGAAATTTTGAAAAATCTCAGGAATGGCTTAAGAAGGCCGTTCAGATTGATCCTAATTCCGAAATCGGGAAGAAGGCTCAGGAATTATTAGAATCACATAAAAAATAAAACAGGAGTAAATAATGCCTTGTGGAAGAAAACGTAAACGCCATAAAATGGCTACACACAAGAGGAAAAAAAGACTGAGAAAGAATCGTCATAAGAAGAAATTAAGATAATTACTCAGTACCGTCTTGTATAATAAAATGGTAAATGGTTATTTTGCATTTGCCATTTTTATTTTTAAAAGCCAACTTAGCTCAGCTGGTAGAGCAACGCATTCGTAATGCGTAGGTCGCCGGTTCGATTCCGGCAGTTGGCTCTTTAAATCATCTTAGCATAATTCTTAATCTATAGTGAAAATCCGCCGTCTCGGGTAATTCAAATCCGGTAGTTGGCTCTATTCATCCTCCTGTTATAGACATTTCTAATTGATTAGATTGCAGGCTCCCGGGATATGCAGACTGTCACGTAAAAGAACAAAATTTATTTCTATTTATACAACTGAATTATAGGGATGCTTATGACTCCTTTTTTATCCTTTATTGTCTTTTTAGTGACTCTTGTATTTTTTTTAATTGGTTTAATCAATGCCATTAGAAAATACCGGAATCCCGGAATAAAATTAAGATGGATATTATTTCCCTTGGTCCTTTCATTGATCACATTGATTATAAATCTAAAATCGGAACACAATGAGTGGAATGTACAAAATTTAATAAGTGAACTGAACCCTCAAAAACAGGATTCCTTAGAAATTAAAAACAATAGTCTAGGTGATACTCAGATTCAAAAAGAAAACAAAAGGAAAGTTGTTAAAAAAAAGGAAAGAAACGGATCTGAATCCTTGGGGGATACTTCAATTACATCCGGAGAACAATTAGATCAAACTGATCAATTATTACCGCACAGAGTTATCACTCCCGAACAAAGAAATAAGTTTGTGAATTTCCTTAAAGATGAACCCAGGGGGGATTTCAAAATCATGTATGTCTCAGGTGATGCAGAAGCATTTGAATATTCCAAACGTATTTCAGGGCTGTTAATAGATGCAGGATATAGTCCTTTGGGAGGTATAAGTCATTTTGCCGGTAACGATGCTGTTGAAGGAATTTCAATAGTAGTC
>DATFVA010000401.1:0-2887 GCA_035260565.1 Ignavibacteriaceae bacterium
AGAAACGAGGGGAAAGCAATGTAAATTTTACTGATACAACACTTGAACCAAAGAAATTTTAATCCATTAACTATATAAATTATAAATAGTTATGCGGATTCAATTATACTTATAAATGAATCAGCCTTTAGACAGGCCCCACCCACCAGGGCGCCGTCAATATTTTTTTGAGATAAAAGTTCTCTTGCGTTATCCGGTTTAACACTTCCGCCGTACTGAATTATCAGGTTTTCAGCAGCTTCAGGAGTGAAATCATCCTCTATATAACTGCGGATATAATCATGCATCTCTTCTGCCTGACCGGGAGTTGCAGTTCTACCTGTTCCGATTGCCCATACTGGTTCATAGGCTATAATGATATTCTTAAGCTCGTCAAGAGAGACTTCATTCAACCCGCCGGAGAGCTGAGTTTTAAGGATGTCCTTTTCTTTACCTTTTTCCCTTTCCTCGAGAGTTTCACCTATACAGAAAATAGGTTTGAGGCCTGCTTTCAAAGCAGCCTTAATTTTTTCGTTTATCAAACCGTCCGATTCTTTGAAGATCGTTCTTCTTTCCGAATGACCGAGAATTACGTACTCACATCCCGCACTTATCAGCATTTTAGCGGAAACTTCTCCGGTATACGCACCGCTTTCCTGAAAATACATATTCTGTGCGCCGAGTTTAACCGGGGTGCCTTTAATTAAAGATGAAGCTTCACTTAAAGCAGTAAAAGGCGGACAAATAATAATATCACATTTGAACGTTTTCCCGCTTAAGCCTGAAGTAAGTTTTGAAATTAAGTTCTGGGATTCCTGTAAATCATAATACATTTTCCAGTTGCCGGCAATAACTTTTTTCCGCATTGTTTCCTCAATCATTTTTAGGTGTGTCTGCAAAAGTAGTAAAGAGAAAGAATTACTTCAAACATCAGGAGATTATTGTGAGATTAATGGATCTTTGACATATCTGTTCGAAATAAATGAATCTGCTGCCAATATTTCGCTATGCGGCTTTGCCGATTTACCAGTCGGAGTAAAGCGCAGGCTGGCAGACTGGGCTAAAGATGGAACCCCTATGCAAATCGACAAATGATGTCGCTATATAATCCCATAGCTTTCCTAACATCTGACAGGTGAAAATAAAAAATATCGGCGACTATGAACATTTTTGAATCCCGGAGGATAATCCTATTTTTATCAGATGAAGCTTAAAAATATTCCAAAACAGGTATTGGTACTTAGCCTGGTCAGTCTCTTCACTGATATTGCCAGTGAAATGCTTTATCCAGTTACTCCTATTTTTCTAACTGCCGTACTGGGCTCGTCAATGGCTGTTGTAGGGATTATTGAGGGTGCAGCTGAAGTAACTGCCGGACTCCTTAAAGGATATTTTGGCCGTCTCTCAGATAAACTTAAAAAACGTTCAGTTTTTGTGGTACTCGGGTATTCGCTTTCCGCTCTTTCGAAACCTTTGCCGGGTATATTTCCTTCACTTGCTGCCGTTATTACATCTCGAATTTCCGACCGTGTGGGAAAAGGTGCACGTACGGCACCGAGAGATGCACTGCTCGCGACTTATGCAGAAGGACAAACCGGGGCTGTGTTCGGCTTTCATAGGGGCATGGATACTCTCGGTGCTGCACTTGGTCCCATCGGCGCGCTGATCCTGCTTCATTTTTATCCCGGCGATTACGCATTAATTTTTCTGGTTGCTTTCGCTCCTTCTATAATTGCTGTAAGCTTCACTATTTTTATAAAAGATAATCCCGCCTCATTTAAAAAAATAACTAAAAGAAATTATGGGGAATTCTGGGCTTCTGCCCCTCAACAGTATAAAATTATTCTCTTGTTGACCACTCTGTTTTCACTTGTAAACAGCAGCGATGTATTCCTTATACTCAAGTCTAAGGATATTTCGAACTCGGCAACTCTCGCTATCTGGGGATACATTTTTTATAACCTGGTTTATGCTTCAGTGTCGTACCCAATAGGGAGGTACTCTGATAAAGTAGGTAAGAAAAAAATATATATAGCCGGACTCTATATTTTTGGTGCAGTTTACCTGGGTTTTGCGCTGTTTCCAGATATCTACTTTATCTGGCTTCTGTTTGCTTTGTACGGCATCTATGCCGCTTCCACAGAGGGGGTTGTAAAAGCCTGGGTGTCTGATTTGATTCCAGACGAACAGCGAGGCTCGGCCATCGGGCTGCTGACAATGTTTACAAGCTTATCTATTATGCTCGGATCGTTCGCAGCGGGAGTTCTGTGGGACAAGTTCGGCTCCGCCGTTCCTTTTATGCTCTCTGCCGTTGTAAGTATAACCATTGCAACTTTTTTTATAGTAATTAAGAAACAGGTTGAAGACTAGAATTTTAATCCAACCCCAATATTAAAAAATCTCCTTGAATAAATATTTGGAACGGGAACCGGCTGTTTCGTTTCGGGCAGTACATGGTACCAGGAATATGATGCAACGTTATATTGGTTGAACAGGTTATAGACTTCAGGACTAATAGTCAGCTTATATTTATCGCCTAAATTGAAATCAAAAGTCAGACCCATATCAACACGAAAATAAAATGGAAATTCATTGACGCGGTCAAAATCGGGATAGATGGTATTCGCCCCGGTGACCGGGTCTGTAATTGTTTTTTCAGGGTGATACAGGAAACCCGAACCAAATATAAATACGACGTGAGACTGGAAGTTCTTATGCCGCTTTGCCTGATCCTGCAGGTAAATCCTAATTGTATGCGTCTGATCGAGAAGCCTTCTTTTGTAACCATTGTCATTAGATAAATTTCTCTCCCTTGTATCTAAATAACTGTAGCCGATCCAGCTTGAAATACCCTCAACTAATTCGCCGTGATACTGTAAATCAAGACCATATGCATATCCCTCAAAAT
>DATFVA010000402.1:0-4118 GCA_035260565.1 Ignavibacteriaceae bacterium
AAATTTTCACTACTGCTCGCTGCTTTCCTCATCATTGCTCCTTCAATTGTCCCCCGGAATAAAAGAATGACAATTGATAAAGAAAAATACGCTCAAATCGTCAAAGCTGAGTTCCTGCATGCCTGGGACGCTTATAAAAAATATGCATGGGGCCATGATGAACTGAAGCCCGTAAGTAAATCAGGCTTCGACTGGTATGGTTCCTCCTTTTATATGACTCCTGTTGATGCGTTCGATACCATGCTCCTTATGGGATTAAAGGATGAGGCGGCAGAAACAAAAGAATTGATCTTAAATAATCTGAATTTCGATCAGGATGTTTTTGTGCAGAACTTCGAAATAACAATAAGGTTTCTTGGGGGACTCCTTTCTGCATTTGAGTTTGACGGGGACAAGAGATTTTTAACTCTTGCCGAAGATCTCGGGAAAAGACTCCTCCCTGCTTTTAACTCCAAAACCGGAATGCCATATGTTAATGTCAATCTCAAAACGGGTGAAACAAGGAATGAAGTAAATAATCCTGCCGAAATCGGGACGCTGATGCTTGAGTTCGGAACCCTGAGCAGACTCACCGGAAATAGCATCTACTACGATAAAGCAAAAAATGCTGTGCAGCAGGTTTATAAGAGAAGATCAAAGATCGGGCTTGTAGGAACCACCATAAATGTAAATACAGGCGAGTGGCAGGATACTGAGAGTCATATCAGCGGAATGATAGATTCCTACTATGAGTACCTGCTTAAAAGCTGGCTTCTGCTGGGAGATAACGATTTTAAGGTAATGTATGATTCAAGTATAGCTGCAGTCAACCATTTTCTGCCTGATACCGTTGATAACAGGCTGTGGTACGGAAAGGTTGATATGAATACAGGACAAAGAACAAACACAACTTTCGGCGCACTTGATGCTTTCCTGCCCGCTGTGCTTTCACTCGGCCGCGATTTGAAAAGGGCTGAAGATCTGCAGGAGTCTTGTTTTTTTATGTGGAAGCATTTCGGAATTGAGCCGGAAGAGTTCAATTATAAAACCATGCAGGTTGCATATCCTCAGTATGTTCTGAGGCCTGAAAACATGGAATCAGCTTATTACCTGTACCATTTCACAAAAAACGACAAATATCTTAAAATGGGAGAAGTCTATCTTAAAAGTATAATGGACAAATGCAGGCTTGACGAAGGATATACCTCACTGCAAAATGTTAGTACCCGTGAAAAAGGCGATAAGATGCCTAGTTTCTTCCTGGCGGAAACACTGAAATATTTATACCTGCTGTTTTCGGATGAGAACGTGCTTGATTTTAACAGCGTTATATTTAATACAGAGGCTCACCCGTTAAAAATAGTATTCAGATGATTCAAACACCCTGATGTAGCATGTAAAAATAGCTTCCTAAATAGTAGGGCCATAGTATTATGCCCAGCACGGCATTCCAGAAGTGGAGGTTCAGAAAGCCTATTGAAAACAGCCATCCCATTATCCAGAATATTCCCCCCGCATCAGAATGCACATTTATTTTTTTATCCTTCATATTTTCTCCGGTGTTTAAGTTATTGTAAATGACATAAAAAACTTAATTAATCCGCCTGGCATTGGCAAGAAAAACCACAGGAATTCTGCTGCTGTGCTGACTATTTATAAACAGAAGAGATATCTAATGGAACAGGATTCTGCATGTGCTTGAAAATCAGCATCTCAGACTTATTCCGGATCTTGAACTTCTGGCTGAAAAATTTTATAATGTACCTCAGTTAAATTGTTTGTTATAAACAATAAATCCTAAGATACCTTGCCCGTAATACTGTTGAATATTTCATCGAAATACCTCAAAAATGTGTGTTGAACCGTCCTTGAACCGTCTCTTCCCCGGTATAACTACGGTATAACTCCTGTCGTTCCCCGGTACTTCCGAAAGCACGCTTAGTTTCTTACAAAATTAGATGGCGGTGTTCCAAATACCTCCTGCAGGTGTTTGAACTATTAAAAATTCAAACTAAATTCAACTATCATATTTTATTAACTATTTGGGGATTTATAATGAGAAATTTAATATTGCTTATTGCATTTCTTTTTATCTCAACCGAGGTATTCCCGCAGTTCGATATCCTGAAAAAAGTAAAAGACAAAGTCGAAAACAAAACCGAACAGAAGGTTGATGAAGCAATCAATAAAACAGTTGATAATGCAGCCGATCAGAAAAATAATAATACGGCTCCAACTGACTCGGCACAAATTCAAGACGATACAGCAAATCCGACTTCAACGCCCCAAGCCGAAGGATTAAAATCATTTTCAAAATTTGATTTTGTTCCGGGTGAACAGGTGATATTGTTCGATGATTTTTCACAGGATAATATCGGCGATTTTCCGGCCTTATGGAATACAAATGGTTCAGGTGAAGTTGTTAACACTAACCTATTCCCGGGAAACTGGCTCCAGTTTTCAACTCGCGATGCAATCTGGACAGATAACCTTTTGAACTTACCCGAAAATTATACTATCGAATTCGATGTCGTCCCTATTAAAGGCGAAGAAGGCGGTATGGCTGGTTATGGTTTCAGACTGATGCAGGCTATAAACGCTAAATCTTATGACCATGGCTCTGTTCCTGGAAAAGCCGGTCTATCATTTTTTGTTGAATATTATGGAAGACCCGGTTACAGAACCTACATAAACGGCCCTGAAGGTGAGGGACTTGGATTATCCGGGATAAAAGATAGTAAAGATGCATATCAGAAAATAAATGAAAAATATCACGTTTCAATTTGGATACAGAAATCAAGGGTACGTATTTATCAGAACGAGACCAAATTGTTCGATCTGCCGAAGGCCTTTCCTGTAGCAAGTGTAAAAATGGACCGCATAAGATTTGAAAATGGCGCTGCCCTGGTTTCAAATATCAGAATTGCTGTAGGCGCGCCGGATATGAGAAGTAAACTTTTAACTGAAGGAAAGCTTGTAACAAGAGGAATTCTCTTTGATGTAAACTCTGATAAAATAAAACCCGAATCGTATGGCACATTAAAAGAAATTGCAAAAGTGCTTTCGGATAACGCTGATGTAAAGGTAAGGATAATTGGCCACACTGATAGTGACGGATCAGATGAATCCAATCTCGACCTTTCCAAAAGAAGAGCATCCTCTGTTAAAAATGCACTGAATTCTGAATTCAGTATCGATGCGGCAAGAATGGAAACAGATGGTAAAGGTGAATCAGAACCTGTAGTGGATAACAACACCCCTGAAGGAAAAGCAAACAATCGCAGGGTTGAGTTTATTAAGTTGTAGTATCCTTTTTCCTGAACTGCTTTCTACCCCGGCCTGCAGAATATCTGAAAAATTCTGCAGGCAGTTTTTTATTAAACTGCCTGCTATAAATTTGCCATTTTAGAAATCCAGGAAGTATTGTGTATGGTTAAGAGTGTGGAAAGAATAATAGAGATTTTTACTTACATCCCTGACTTTTTCACTTTTATCAAATCTTGCGGAACCTCTTAGCCTGTATATACCGATTCCGTTATCCAGACTATAAAGCGCAACTGCAGCTGTAATCCTCTCCATTTCTGTTGCACCGTTATCCAGCATTTTTAGCAGCGGAATCAGTGATCCCGAAAAATCTTTTGGTTCAGCAACTGAATTATCTATCGCCTCAGTTATAACAGCAGCAGAACTTACCCGTAAACCTTCATTATCAGATGTAATTCCGGCAACAAGGTTTGCAGCAATTTCGCTTTTATTAGTTGAGGGGGTTAAATCTGCCCCGGCAGCCAGGATTGGGGCGAACATTACGGAGGAGAGTAAAAGAATTGACATTAAAGTTTTCATTTCAGCCTCCAGTTTAAAGTTAATATACAAGTACCGGGAGCAAACTAAATAGTGGGTATTTAATTGTCTACTTAATTTGTATGAAAGGAATAATTAAAGTCAGACTGGCAATTATTGATGTTGACTATTGTGTCTGTAGGTCATTCCTGAACGGATCTTCACGTGTTTCTTCAAAAAATGGACGGTATGATTCTTTGCTTTCCATTTCCTGAACCCAGCCGTTTTCCAGCCCGAATTTGTCCAGCAGCTCAACAGCTCTTGCATATTCAGAATATGAAATATTGCGGCTTATAAGA
>DATFVA010000403.1:0-5033 GCA_035260565.1 Ignavibacteriaceae bacterium
ATTGAATAATGTCTGACTAAATTCAACGGCAGATATACAGTACACAGCCGGATCTCCCGTATAAAACCATTAAAAAATATTAATCGCAGATTCTATAATGAATTCAGTTATAACAAATCTAAATAAGCTGGCATCAAAAAATATAATTGTACGGATCTATAAGTATTATATAATTGACAGCATCATCATAGTTAAAAAAGAAGGCTTTAAATCCCTGCTGAAAAAAAGAGGATGGAAAATTTTTGCTATTGTTGCAGCGTATTATGTGGTACGGGATACTGTTCTATACATATTGCTGCCCTACCTGGTGGCACGGAATATTATTTAACTTAAAATAAAAGGTAGAGTAAAAATGAATACTGAGGTAATTAATTATAGAGATTACGAAGAAGTAAAGGAAAAAAAGGCGCTGAAAACAGGAAGACCCCTGGGTCTTGACAACCTGAACCCTGATGATCTGATGGTTGCAAAAGATTTTATGCTCCTTCAGCGGGTAGTTAAAAAAGTGAATTCTAAACTTGACAAGGCGCAATTACTTAAACAAATAGTTGAAGATGTTTCCAGAACATTGGGATTTACAAGATGCGCCGTCCTGCTTTATTATGAAGAAGTCGATCAGCTTGAGATAGCGGCGCTGACCGGATGGGACGATGATAATTTTTGGCCCGGATTTCGGATCGACAGGGATTATGGCATTGTATGGAAAGCTGTGCGTGAACAACGCATCATCTACATTCCCGATGTTCTTGATTTTCCGGATGAGATTCCCTGTGCGTTTACCAGCAGATCGCACCTGGATATTCCTTTATACCATAATCATAAATTTATTGGAATTCTTAATGCCCAGAATGAGAAGGTCAATGCCTTCAGCAAGCGAGATCTCAGACTGCTCAGAACACTTGCTTCTCATATTTCAATAGCAATTGAGAACTCCAGGCTTTTTGAAGTGGAGAAAAAAGAAAAAGAGGCTATGCAGCGTGAGCTGAAAGAAGCGAAATATATACAGTCCGCACTGTTCCCTAAAAACCCTCCTGTTCTGCAGAATTTCAGAATAGATGGAATGTGCGAGCCGACCTTTGAAGTGGGCGGCGACTGGTATGATTATATTCAGCTTCAATCGGGAAAAATAGGTGTGGTTCTTGCAGACGTATCAGGTAAAGGTCTTCCGGCTGCTTTGTTAATGTCATCAGCAAGAACAATCTTCAGGGTTATTGCAGCCGCTGAAGATTCCCCTTCTAAGGTATTGACCCGGGTTAATGAATACCTGGTTGACGATCTCCCCCCTACCCGATTCATAACAATGATTTACCTTATTGTCGACCCTGAATCTGGAAGAATAACTATGTCCAATGCAGGACATATGTGGCCGATCCATAAATCACTTGACTCTGTTAACCAGTTGAAATATGATGCGGGTTTCCCCCTCGGGATACAAAAAGAAGAGTACCGGGAATATGATGTAAAGATTCAGGAGGGCGAAAAGCTGATACTTTATTCAGACGGAGTATCGGAAGGTGCCAATAAGTACGGCCAGTTCTTTGATGAAAAAATGATCTTTTCCAGTCTTCAAAAAGATTCTGCTGACTTGTATACAATTTATAGAGATCTCAAGGCATTTGTAGGCACAGCAGAACAAAACGATGATATCACTCTTGTGGAGATCGAAAGGAAAAACAGTTTATAATTAATTGCTTCTGATTTTGTTTTCATAAATCTTCTGCTCATCTCAGTCTTGTGATAAAATTGTATGCTTTACATAAACCATAAATAAAAAGCAGTATCTTGCTTTTTGCATTTGAAGCCCGCAGCTGAGCGGGCTTTTTATTTCCGATTCAATACGCAGGCGGACAAAGTTAACCGCAGCACTTCACAACAAACAGGTTATATTCTTCTTCGGAATCCTTCTCCCCTCACCTCGTGAACATTGCTGATTATCATAAATGCATCAGGATCTATCTCCTTGACAAGTTCAGTAACTGTCCCAAGCTCCTTCAGTGTTACTACTGTAACAATCACCTCACGTTCAATGTCTTTGTACAAACCTCTCGACTTAATAGCTGTTGCACCCCGGCTTGTTTTCTCCATCAATCCTTTGGCAATTTCTGGATATTTATCAGAGATAACATATACTGCCCTTGCATAATCAAATCCGTCGATTATAGCATCGATGATCCTGGCTGCGATGAAGAGCAGGAAGAAGGCATAGAGAGTCAGGGCAAAAGCAGGACGGTCAGGAGAAAGATGTTTGAATTCAATTATAAAACCTGCCAGTGTGATAACAACGAAATCAATTATCATTATAGCCATTCCCGGTTTTATACCGAACTTTTTCTGCATTATAGCTGCAACAATGTCGGAACCTGCAGTTGTTCCCTTGAACTTAAATATTATACCCAGACCAACACCAAGTAGCACAGCTCCTACAAGCACAAGGAATAGAAAATCATTATGAAGCAGATCCTTAATTGTCTGTGTATTCTGAAGACGTATAAAACCGAACCCTGGAATATCTCCTCTGAAAAAATCAATAAAAAAGGAACTAAGTGTAAACCCCACAAAAGTCCGTATCCCGAATCGTTTTCCAAGGGAAACAAATCCCCAGATAAAAAGCGGAACGTTAAAAACCCAGATCGTCAATCCAATAGGGATCGTATTATTAGATAAATAATATACTGCCATGGCAAGTCCGCTTACTCCTCCGGGTACAACCCTTGCGTCAACAAGGAAAACCCCGATCCCTATCGACATCAGCGCTGCACCAATGGTAATAGCAGTGTAATCTATGAAGGCTTGTCTCAAAGAATGCTTTTCATTCATTATTTCACCAGATTAATATGAACTGTAAATATATGAAGTAATGAATTGTCCGGGAAGTATATATCAACGTGTGCTGCGATATAATTCTAAGACAGCCTCACGTAAATATCACAAAGATATTATACAATCAGCACTTGCTAGTATTCCGCTTAAAATCTTATTTTGCGTACAGAGTATGACTAATTTGCAGGTATTTTTATGGCGATGACATCCCGGAAGTTTAAAACCCCGTATGAATATTTCTCTTCATTGGCCGGAGAGAAGAAAACATTACTGCAGGAATTGCGCAGTATTATAAGTAAAGCGGCGCCTGAGGCGGAGGAGATTATCAGTTATAATATGCCTGCTTACAGGTATCATGGTATGCTGGTTTACTTTATGGCGCATAAAACACATATTGGATTTTATCCAGGTAATAGAGCTGTAAATGAAATATTCAAAGATGAATTGAAAACTTATAAAACTTCGAAAGGTACAATTCAGTTTCCCCTGGATAAACCTCTCCCAAAAAGACTTATAACTAAAATTGTTAAGTTCCGCCTAAATGAAAATCTGGATAAATCTAAATTCAAAAGAAAATAATCCGGTTTACCATTCTACATATTCAGCCAGTAGGTCATTTTAATTAAGAAAATATTATCGGGATGAAGATCGGTCAGACTTGTTACAGCCCTCTTAAACTGAAACTCCGGATCAGTGTACGATTCGCTTCTTGTTTGAGTCCATACAAAGTAAACAACAGAGCCGGGAAGGTATTCCCATCTCAGAACTGCATTACCTCTCAGTGAAACAAACCTGAAATCATTTTCTCCGAGGTCTACTTGTTGAGCAGGTCCGCTGCCGTCGGGGTCGGCAAAATGTGTTTCCGGATTGTATGCAGATCCGTTTTCACCGTAGATGTTAAAATTATATGTTCCCGGTTCTGCCAGTTCTTTATACCTGGCATACTTACCCGTTGAGATGAGGGGTTGGGCATAAAACTGCAGGCTAAGGTCCGGGGTGAACGTCCAGTTGAGCCTTATCCCTGCCGACAGTGTGTTCTGGTCAAGCTCACCAAAGACATATCTTTTACCATAAGTTTCAGAAGCCAGCGGATCATCAAAGGTATTTATGTATTGTGAGTTGTCAATGTTTTTACTGTAAGAAGGACTAATACTGATTAGCACATTCGCAGATGGTCTGTAATTTACTCCTGCGCTCACACCCCAGTTTTTGCTGTGATTCTCCTGGATGTATGAATTAAAGCCGGCACTGAATACGAAATTACTTCTTGTATCAGTATTTGAATATATATCAAACTGGTAGCCGGGAAGGTTAAGCATTATAGGACCTCCACGTGTACCCCTGTCATTTATTGTCCGCGGGTTATATGCTCCATCCATACTGATATCAAAGTAATTCAGAGTTGTCATATTAGCGAGACCGTAGAATCCCTGCCAGTTTATTTGTCCGTCAAAATTGTAGGTTCTGAAAAGAGCGCCGCCAAGCTGAAGATATCTGAACCAGCTGGTTGGTTCGTTCCAGTTATACCCGCTGACGAAATGGTAGTTAATCATATTTGTTCTCCAGAGAAAGCCCAGGTCATTAACATCGAAACCGGGGGAGATAATACCAAGTGCCGTATTCAGAAATATATTGCCTTTCTGTTTATTTAATGCCAGGCGTCCGGCGTAGCCTGAAAGAGAAGCAGCCGAACTATCAAGTTTAAGTGTCCTTGAATCGGGTCTTTGGAAGTAATGCTGTGCGTTCTGCTGAAGGTCAAGAATTCGCTTCTGTGTTCCGCCTACGTAGCTCATACCTCCCCAGCCGGTTAAAACCCACTCATTATTACCATCGAGGAATGTCCATCCATCAATTCCGCCGGTATAGGCCTGACCATTTATTTCATCCTTCAGCCTGTTATCCTTAAAGAATCTATTGGTGACTGTTGAAATAAATCCCAGTCCCTGTTCTCCCTTATTTATATCTTTTTGTACACGGAATACACCATAGTAGGATAATGGTTCAATCTCCGCACCGGATCTCACCCCGCCGGTTGAAAGATCGGCATATTCTCTCTGTGTTACAGCCTGGATCACCCCCATATTTATATCTCCATCAATTTTCCCCGTAAGCTTTGCGGCACCAAGTATATGAGTTCCATCCGGAACGCTTGTAAAGTCTGCATCGGGGATGCTGCCCTGGGGTGAACGTCCTATCCTTCTGCTGTAGAATAA
>DATFVA010000404.1:0-3757 GCA_035260565.1 Ignavibacteriaceae bacterium
AGGCAGGTTCAGATTATTTTAATTCCTCCAACTCTTTCTCAAGAAGTTGTTTGTAATGCAGATCGGCATAAATTCCATTCAATGAAACGAGTTTATCGTGGGTTCCTTCCTCTGCAATCTTTCCCTCTGAAAGGACTATAATATTATCGGCGTCCTTGACAGTTGAAATCCGGTGACTGATAATAATACTGGTTCTCCCTTTCATAAAGTTCTTCAGATTTTTCAATATCTCCTCTTCAGTGTTAGTATCGACTGAGGAAAACGAATCATCAAGGATTAATATTTCAGGATCCACAGCAAGGGCTCTTGCGAGCGTAGCTCTCTGTTTCTGACCTCCGGAAAGTGTTATTCCTCTTTCACCGCTGATAGTTTCGTAGCCGTGAGGGAATGATTCAATATCTTTATTAAAATTTGCGATTGAAGCAACTTCCTTAACCTTCTCAAGGTTTATATCTCTCACTCCATAGGATATATTATTCAGCAAGGTATCGGAGAAAAGGAATGGTTCCTGCTGAACATAACCTATATTTTTTCTAAGGCTGTCAAGGGGAATCTTTTTTACATTCCTGCCATCGATCAGCAATTCACCGCTGGAAACATCATACAGCCTGGGGATAAGATTTACAAGAGTTGTTTTACCGCTTCCTGTATATCCCATTACTGCAATAGTTGAGCCTTCCGGAATTTTCAGGTTTACATCCTTAAGAACATAAGGAAGATGTTCACCATACCGGAACGAAACGTTCCTGAATTCTATCCCGCCTTTCAAATGGATGATATTTTTATCGGTATCCTCTGTATCGTTGATTTCATACGGTTCGTGAAATATCTTATTCAGACGTTTCATACTTGCCTCACCCTGCTGAACAATATTAACGACCCATCCGAATGCGATCATCGGCCAGATTAATATTCCCAGGTAGAAAGTAAATGCAGTAAGTTCGCCCAGGTTCATTGATCCTGAGATAATTTTACCGCCTCCAATAAGAATCACTATAATAAGAGAAAGTCCGGTAATAATAAAAAGGATGGGCATCAGCATTGCCTGCACTTTTATCATCCGCATATTTTTTTCAAGGTAATCACGGCTCATTTCCTTGAACGACTCTATTTCACCGTCCTCCCTTACATAAGATTTAATAACTCTTATTCCTGAAAAATTTTCCTGGGCTTTAGTAGTAAGTTCTGCAAACTTCTCCTGTATTTTTGTAAACCTTTCATGGATCTTCTTCCCTATTTTATATACAAGGAATGAGAGAAGCGGAAGAGGAAGCAGGGTGTAAATTGTTAATGAAAAGTTAAGAGATATCATCAGGGCTATTACCATGGTAAGTCTTATAGATGTATCCATTGAGTACATCACTGCAGGTCCAAGAAATGCCCTGACAGCATTTACATCATTAGTGGCGTGGGCCATTATATTACCGGTAGAATTATTCTGGAAGTACCTCAGGGGCAGTCTTTGTATATGCGCCCAGAAATCCTCCCTCAAATCGTATTCAATTTCGCGTGAAACGACTATTATAGTCTGCCTTATAAAGAACCTGAAAACACCTGCGAAAATGGCAGTGAGTACAATCAAAAGACCATAATTGAACAACTGTTCGACTGTAGCATTATTATCGAAAGAGTTAATAGCGTCTTTAAGCAGAAGAGGGATATAAACGGCTCCGATGTTAGAGAGTATAATGAATACAATTCCCCACCCTAATTTCTTTTTATATTTCAGAAAATATTTTTTAAGTGTGAATAAATTCTTCATTGGACAATATAATATTGTACCTTTGCCCTAAAAAAGGCAAGGTCTGTTTATGTAATTATTTTAATAAGCTCGATTATAACTATTCTATTATATCAAACCCGGTGTATTTCTGCAATACCAAAGGAACTGTAATCTTCCCGTCCGCAGTTTGATAATTTTCAAGTATTGAAACCATTAACCTGCTGGTAGCCAATCCTGATCCGTTGAGCGTATGAACAAACTCAGGTTTTTTTGTAGTTTCAGGTCTGAAACGAATATTTGCACGTCTTGCCTGAAAATTCTCAAAATTGCTGCAGGAGGAAGCCTCAAGCCAGCGGTTCTCAGCAGGCGACCATGTTTCAATATCATAACATTTTGCAGCGGAAAAACTCAAATCCCCGGTGCACAATAATAAAATTCTATACGGAATTTTTAATGCTTTTAAAATATCTTCCGCATCATTTACTAAATTTTCGAGTTCATCATAGGAGGTGCCGGGTTTTACCAGCTTAACCATCTCAACTTTATTGAACTGGTGAACTCTCAGGAAGCCTTTAGACTCCTTACCGTAGGAACCCGCCTCTCTCCTGAAACAGGCAGAATAACCGACATGCCTTATCGGCAGTTCATTTTCGCTGATAATTTCATTTCTATAAATATTGGTAATCGGTACTTCGGCTGTGGGGATGGGATAGAGCTCATCCTTCCCGATCTCATACATATCTTCTTCCATTTTCGGAAGCTGTCCGGTACCTTTCATTGAATCGCGGTTTACAAGAAACGGCGGAAATACTTCAGTATAATTGTGATGCTGCAGATGATAATCGAGCATAAAATTTATTAGTGCTCTTTCAAAAGTTGCACCCTTCCCTAAATAAAGAGGGAATCCCGAGCCGGATATCTTTGCACCGCGCTCAAAATCAAGAATCTTTAATTTTTTACCAAGTTCAATATGATCCAAAATTTTTTCTCTTTTATCGAAAGAGAAGCCCTCAGGAGCCCACTGCCTGACTTCAATATTATCCTCTGCGGTTTTTCCTACAGGTACAGACTCGTGAGGCATATTCGGAACGAACATGAGGATTTCGTTTAATTCGTTTTCGACTTCACGCAGATGAGAATCAATTTCCGCAACCTGATCGGATACAATTTTCATTGAAGAGAGAAGATCAGATACATCTTTTCCCTGTTTCTTTAATACCGGGATCTGTGATGAGACCTGGTTCCTTTCGGATTTTAATTCATCTCCACGGAGGATTAATGTTCTTCTTTTCTCATCCAGGGCAAGAATTTCATCAACCCTGTCTTTTTCATTTTTATTTCGGATTCCCTGTTTAACTGCTTCCGGATTTTCACGGATATATTTTAAATCTAACATCTAAAAAGTTTCTTTCTGATAATTGTTACGGCTTCACAACAATATTATAAATTTTATTTTTCACATAGATCTCTTTGACAATATTTTTTCCTTCCGTATGCTTTGCAACTTTTTCATTGGCAGCCAGGGCTTTTTTTACCTCATCCTGTTCACTGTTCAACGGAACCTCTATTGTATCCCTCAACTTGCCGTTCACCTGCACAGCAATATATACTGTGTCAGCAATAAGAGCAGCTTCATCATATTTAAACCATACAGGGCTGACAAATAATGACTTTTCATTTCCAAGCAGCTGCCAGCATTCTTCCGCAAGATGAGGAGCAACAGGAGCCAGCAGTACTGCAAACCTGCTCAGCGAATAGAGTTTAATTTCATCGGAGCACGCAGCAATATTTTTGAGCTCATTAATTAATTCCATGAGTGAAGCGATTGCGGTATTGAACCTGAAACTGCTTATTTCTTCTTCAAACTTTTTGACTGTCTGGTTTGTTTTCCTGTAGAGCGATTTCTCATCTTCGTTCAGAGAATTTATATCATATTTTTCGACTGATGCGGTCTTTTCTGCAAGTGCGGTATATCTGTTGAATAAATCGTATGTCCTTAATACGAACCTTTCGACTCCCGCAATACCTTTATCG
>DATFVA010000405.1:0-3029 GCA_035260565.1 Ignavibacteriaceae bacterium
GTCAGAGGTCAGAAGTCAGAAATCAGAGGTCGGAAGTCAGAGGTCAGAAATCAGAAATCAGAAATCGATTGAAGGGAAAGGGAAGTGACAGGCGGACTGCGGGGCGGTCAAACTGAATTCGCCAAATCCGTTAATTCTTAATATCTTTGCTAATAAAAACCTATGGAACTTATGGCCCGAATAAGGCAAATTATCTGGGACTGGAATGGAACTCTATTTAATGATGTGGAACTATGCAGGGAAATTATAAATGGTGTTCTTAAAAGAAGAAGCCTGGGTGAACTTTCGCTGACAGCATACAGGAATATATTTACTTTCCCGGTGAAAGATTATTACGAAAAGGCAGGACTGGATTTTGAAAAATATCCTTTCGAAATACTCGGAAGGGAGTGGATGGATGAATATGAAATGAGAAAAGGAGAATGCGGGCTTCATGAAGGTGCGGCCAATTTACTAGATAAAATATCCGGAAGAGGAATAGGACAGTCCATCTTGTCTGCATATTCACAGCATACTTTGGAGGAGACCGTAAAACAGTTCGGACTGGACAAATACTTTTCTCATCTGGCGGGACTTGATAACATATATGCCACCAGCAAAGTAGAAAACGGGAAAGAGCTAATGAATAAGCTGGGGAATGGAAAAGGCGAAACTTTGTTCATTGGGGATACAGTGCACGATTATGATGTTGCCTGTGAAATTGGTGCAGACTGCATTTTAATTGCCGGCGGGCATCAGAAGAAGCAGAGGCTTGTAGACTGCGGGGTTACAGTTTATAATAGTCTTAAAGATATTCAAATCGATGAACTCCTCTGAAGTTAAGTGTGAAACCAGCGGGCCTGTATTATTAAACTGCTGGAAGCATCACGCGGGATTTATTAAATCGAAAGTTATTCAATATAAAAAAAATCCTGAAAGAAATAGCCTGGCTCTCACTCAAGAAATAATTTCAATCGGTGAATCTTTAATGGATCTGTATACCGGGGAATTGACACCACAGGAAATAGCCGATGAAGTTTTACATCAACTGGAAAAGGAGCAGGCATCCGGTATGCGCGAATACGGAGCCTGGCTTAAGCAGGAGGGGAAAGGATATAAGATCATTAAACTTGCTGACCTGTCACAATGGACCCTTCGTTTAGGTGAAAGGAAAACAAAATATGTACATATACATCCGTCCCGGTATTCACTTCACACTATAAGGGCAAGATCAGCTTCACTCAAGACAGCAATATTATTCAGTATCAGCCAAAGTGATGAAACAGAAAACAAGCTGATCCTGATTAACCGGATCAGGAAAGAATACCTTAATCTTCCCCCCTTAAAAAATATCAACTCTGCCTCTGCAATGCTTAGATTGACAGCCCTGTTAAGCTAAACAGAATTCGCAATTTCATTTCATAAAACACCTTTCCCAGTTCTGAAAATTTCAATTTAGTAAGGCTTTCAAATCAGCGGAAATCAGGAGATTTTAAGCGATTCTGAAGGGCACAATCATTGATAAAGTCTTTAAGCTAAACAGTTCTTACGGGTTAGCGAGGGTATGTTGAATAATACAACACCCTGAACTATCAAAGAATCATTTATTAAAAAGCTAAAGACAAATCCCGGAGGCAATTAATTAATGGATGCAGTTCTGCTTGCGCGTCTGCAGTTTGCTCTTACAGTGGGGTTTCACTTCTTATTTCCACCAATTACCATAGGACTATCGTGGCTTCTCGTAATTGTTGAAACTATCGGCTGGAAAAGAAAGAACGAGATTTATCAGCAAATAGGGAAATTTTTCGCCAGACTTCTTGCAATTACATTCGCTGTAGGCGTTGCCACAGGAATCGTAATGGAGTTTCAGTTCGGCACCAACTGGTCAGAGTACTCGAAGTTTGTAGGGGATATATTTGGGGCTCCGCTTGCAGCCGAAGGCGTTTTTGCTTTCTTCCTCGAGTCGGGTTTTTTAGGTCTTTATTTATTCGGCAGGAACAGAGTTTCAAAAGGAGTTCACTGGTTCTCTGCTTTGATGGTCGCTGTTGGTTCAACCATTTCGGCTTTCTGGATCATCGTAGCCAACTCCTGGCAGCAGACACCTGCAGGGTTCATCGTTCAGAACGGCAGAGCCGAACTTACAAGTTTTGCCGATGCAGTTTTTAATCCATCAACCTTGATCAGATTTTTCCACACTTTCGACGCAGCCCTTATAGCCGGCGCTTTTTTTATGGCGGGAATATCAGCATGGTATCTTCTTAGAAAAAGAGATACTGAAATCTTCAGAGCTTCATTGAAGACTGCCGTAATCTTTGGATTGGTAGTTTCTGTGCTCGAGCTTTTCCCACTAGGTCACGAGCATGCAAAGCAGGTAGCTCATACACAGCCTGAGAAGTTTGCGGCTATTGAAGGTCTTTACACTTCTGCAGAAGGAGCACCGTTGGTAATGTTTGCTGTTCCATCTACTCCGCCCCCACAGCTTCATGGTACTATTGAAATTCCCGGAATGCTAAGCTGGATGGCTTTTGGAGATGTTAACGCGAAGATTCAGGGAATAAACGAATTCCCAAAGGAGGATCTGCCTCCGTTGTGGCTTACTTTCGTATCCTTCCACAATATGGTTGTGCTCGGCGTACTATTTATCCTAATTATGCTATGGGCCGCATACTCACTTTACAGGAGATCAATTTGGGAGAATAAAAAGCTGCTGAAGATTTTATTATGGGCAATCCCTTTCCCGCTTATCGCATGTCAGCTTGGCTGGATTTCCGCAGAAGTAGGGAGGCAGCCATGGATAGTTTATAAATTACTTAGAACTAGTGAAGCCATCTCGGTTACAGTACCGGCAGGAAATATACTTTTTTCAATAATAATGTTCGGACTAATTTATATCATACTCGGGACATTATATGTTTACCTGGTTGTTAGGGAAGTTAAACATGGGCCGGTCATTTTAAAATCAAAAAATAAAGTAGAAGAAATGGAGGTGGCTGTATAATGGATCTTAATACAATCTGGTTTCTTCTCGTTGCTGTTTTAATCATAGGGTA
>DATFVA010000406.1:0-4305 GCA_035260565.1 Ignavibacteriaceae bacterium
ATTTATGGAATTTCAATCTCCGCACTTACATTCGTAATAATAAGTTTTTTAACTTCACCATCAGAGATTCTGTCAAATATTGAATTGAATGAGGAACCCGATTGAATAACGAATCAGCAGACGAACTTGTAAACCTGCGGCGTTCAATTCATTCCGAGCCTGAACTGGCAGGTGAGGAAGAACGTACTGCCGGTAGGATTTTAAATTTTGTATCCAGGTATTCCCCCGATGAAATTATTAAAAATATCGGCGGGCATGGAATTGCTTTTATTTTTAAGGGAAAGGGAGAAGGTCCCGCTATTCTCTTCAGAAGTGAGCTTGATGCACTTCCTATCCGGGAAATCAATGAGTTCGGTTATCGATCAAAGTATGGAAATAAGGGACACAAATGCGGCCACGATGGGCATATGACGGTACTTGCTGGCTTTGCAGAAAAGCTCTCTTTTGATAAAAGTTATAATGGAAAGATTATTCTTCTCTTTCAGCCGGCTGAGGAGACAGGCGAAGGTGCAGAAAGAGTCTTGAATGATGATAACTTTACCAGGATAAAACCTGATTATGTTTTTGCATTCCACAATCTGCCTGGCTATAGGCTGAATTCTATAATTATCAAACAGGGAAGTTTTGCATCTGCTTCGAAGGGCATGGTAATAAAACTTGCCGGTAAAACCTCCCACGCGGCTGAACCGGAAAATGGAATAAATCCTGCAATGGCTGTTTCTGAACTCATCAGGAAACTTACAGAACTTCCGCAGAAACTGAATGATGCAGTATCTTTCACCTTAGTTACAATTGTGCATGTTGGTATGGGGGAAAGGGCGTTCGGTACTTCCCCTGGTTATGCTGAACTGATGGCCACTCTCAGAGCGTACAGAAATGACGATATGGAATTATTACTTTCTGAAGCGGAAAGAATAGCAAAAACAGTTGCTTCGGAGCAAAGACTGAAAGCAGAAATAAATTATACTGAAGAGTTTCCGGCAACTATTAACGACTCTGACTGCTGCAGCATCATTAATACGGCCGCAGAGAAGAATAATTATTCCGTTATTAAAATAGATGAACCCTTTAGATGGTCCGAGGATTTTGGTCGCTTTACAGGAGTATATCCCGGTGCTTTATTCGGCATAGGTTCCGGTGAAAATCATCCTCAGCTCCATAATCCCGATTATGATTTTCCGGATGAGGTAATCCCAGCAGGAATAAATATGTTTTACTCAATTATGAATGAAATTTTGAACGGGAAATAAGATGTTCCATACTTCTGTTTTAGAACTTAGTCAGAATTCACTAAACACCAATATTTCTTTTTTAAGAAAACTCTTTGGGAAAAAGGTAAGGATCTCCTCAGTTGTTAAGGGAAATGCTTACGGACATGGTATTGAGGTGTTCGTGCCCATGGCTGAAAAAGCAGGAATAGATCACTTCTCTGTTTTTAGTACAGAGGAGGCGTATCGTGTGGCTTCAACATTAACAAAGGATTCTGAAATAATGATTATGGGAATGATTGATGATCACGATATAGAATGGGCGATCACAGAAAAAATACAGTTCTGGGTTTTCGATCTGGCAAGACTTGAGAGTGCGTTGAAAACTGCGCAGCGACTGAATCTTCCTGCAAGGATACATTTAGAACTTGAAACTGGATTCAATAGAACCGGTTTCCAGGATAAAGATTTCATGAAACTTATCAGTCTCCTGAAAAATTATGAAGGAAATTTTGCAGTTGAAGGAATGTGTACCCATTATGCGGGCGCAGAAAGTATAGCTAATTATTACAGGATTCACCAGCAGATTAAAAAATTTAATAACTACTATAAATGGTTTAATGAACAGGGTATTCATCCCGCTCTACGTCATACTGCCTGCAGTGCTGCTGCAGTTTCCTATCCCCAGACAAGAATGGAAATGGTGAGGATTGGAATACTTCAATACGGCTTCTGGCCCAGCAGGGAAACATTGATTTCCTATCTCGGCAGGCAGGAGGATAAAACCGATCCTTTGAACAGAATTATCTCATGGAAGAGCAGAATAATGAGTGTGAAGTCCGTCAGTACCGGCGAATTTGTCGGTTACGGCACATCTTACCTTGCCCAGAGAGATATGAAAATAGGTATTGTGCCTGTTGGATATTCTCAGGGATTCAGCCGTTCTATGAGCAACCACGGCAGAGCTCTCGTTAAAGGCTGTAGGGTAGCAGTAATCGGAATCGTCAATATGAATCACCTTATAATCGATGTAACAGATGTTCCCGGGATAAAACGGAATGATGAAGTTGTATTAATAGGCTGCCAGGGCGATCTTACAATCTCAGTGTCATCATTCAGTGAGCTGAGCGACCAGCTGAATTATGAATCTTTAAGCCGTCTTCCCAGGAATATTCCAAGGTATGTAATCTAAGGCCTTATGCATTTTTTGAAATAAATATCTTATTTTAAAGCCATGCTTCACCTGTCACTTTTGACGCTTGAATATTTTTATAACTTTGTATGTCAGGTATTAATAATTTCTTAGGAGGATCTGAATGATCAAAAGATACTTTTTTCTTTTATTTCTCCTCACTGGTATAATCAATGCCCAGAGCGGGTGGTTTTCACTCAGTTCAGGCACAGGCAATACTCTGCACAGCGTGGATTTTATGACCGCGGATTATGTGATTGCTGTCGGTGATGCCGGCACAATTCTATTAAGTACAGATGCCGGCGCCGGCTGGGCAGGAATCCCCTCAGGAACTGCACAGAACCTTAACTGCATTAGTGTAATTAATAATAGCACTGCTGTAATAGTGGGTGACGCAGGAACTATTCTGCGTACTACTGACGCTGGGACTTCCTGGCAGATAGTTCCCTCTGATGTAACGGATAACCTGCTCGCTGTTTCCTTTAATGGAGTCGATGGAATTGCAGGGGGTACATCGCAGACAATAATTTTCTCGACAGATGCAGGTGCCAGCTGGACAACATCTCAAACAGGCTTTTTCGGCGGCGGATTTTATGGTGTGCAGATGCTTGATGCTGATAATGCATATGTTGCCGGAGAGAACTCCATTTTCCAGCCGATGTTCGGCGCATCGGTCGACGGTGGCCAGAATTGGAACTATACCGCTTTCTATCTTAATAGTAATGAGGGAAAGCTGTATGGCATACACTTCTTCGATGTAAATAACGGTCTGGCTTCAGCTGCAGTGTGGACAGGTGAAGGCGCTGTCTCCAGCACCACTGACGGAGGATTGAGCTGGTCAACCCTGCCTTTCTTTGATAATGCACTCTATACACTTAATTTCCCTGCTAATCAATCCGATATTGGTTATGCTGCAGGTGCAGCGGGATTGATCATCAAAACCACAGATGGAGGCAGCAGCTGGGATGTTCAGACCAGCGGTACTTCAAATATATTATACGGAATCGTTTTCGCTGATGAACTTACTGGCTATACTGTTGGTGAAAACGGGACAATACTTAAAACTGTTTCAGGAGGAGTAATCCCTGTTGAGTTTACCTCCTTTAATGCAAATGTAGATGAAATGAATGTCAGGTTGATTTGGCAGACTTCTACCGAGACGAATAACAGCGGCTTCTTCGTACAAAGAAAAGCCGGAAATGTATGGGAGAACCTTAACTTTATACAGGGTTACGGAACTACATCCCAATCTCATACGTATGATTACATCGATAATTTGTCTGATTTTAATTATCGCGGGAAAATTTACTACAGGTTGAAACAGGTGGATTATGATGGGTCATTAAATTATTCGTCTACTGAATCAGTTATTTATGAACCGAAGCCGAACGATTTCGCACTTGATCAGAATTATCCTAATCCTTTTAATCCGGCTACCTCTATTAAATTTTCCATGCCTGAAGGTGCACACGTAAAGCTTACGGTTTATGATCTTCTGGGAAATGAAGTTGAAACTCTGCTGGATCAATATAAACCCGCCGGAACTTATTCGGTAAAGTTTAATGGTTCCGAACTTACCAGCGGAATATATATATACAGATTGCAGGCAGGAGATTTTGTATCAACTAAAAGGATGGCACTTATTAAATAAATTTTCACTTAACCAATCTGCTTAGAAACTGCCCCGGGACCTGTTTCCCGGGGTATTTTTAAGCTTGTATCGCTCCTCCTTAATAAACATAAGCTGCATACCTCGATCCGTTCAAAGAACATCGCTTATAAAAAAAACTAAACAGAACCGTAAATCCTATTCAGAATTAATCAGTAAAACCCTGGTTTTTCCCTTATCTTAATACCTTATATGAACGTTTCACATACGTCTCACATACGTCTCACATACGTTCC
>DATFVA010000407.1:0-2543 GCA_035260565.1 Ignavibacteriaceae bacterium
GGAATTTCAGCTCTTGCAATCATTATTACCGCACTTATATTCAGTCTGGTTGATACACAATCAATCATAACCGGCATCGAAACTAAAACAGGCAATGATTTCCTTATAAGAAACATTGTTTCAACCCTGGAAATAATGATAATATCGCCTCTGGCAGGATTAGGACTTCTTCTTGCAATATTCTCAAGCTCAAGTTTTGTCCCGAATATGCTTGAGAAAGGAAACATCGACCTGCTGTTAAGCAAACCTGTATCGAGGCAGCAGCTTTTGTGGGGTAAATATGCCGGGGGACTGCTGGTAGTACTCCTTAATATAGGTTTTCTTGTGACGGGCATCTGGCTTATTATTGCACTCAAATTCTCGTTCTGGGACCCGGCCTTTCTCTGGTCGATACTCATAATCACATTTACTTTTGCCGTGCTTTACTCGCTTATTGTCTTGTGCGGAGTGCTTACGCGGGGATCGATGCTTGGTATGATGCTGGCTTATTTCATTTTCCTGGTACTTAGTCCTATTTTAAACCTTGCCTACGGCCGCGCCGATATATTCTTTAAGAGTGATATAGTTAGAAATATTGTAAAAGGTATTTATTACTTTATACCGAAAACATCTGAGCTGATGGGAGGAATGATTTCCGACCTCGCTACGGGAAAGGGGATATCCGACTTTCAGCCTTTAATAAGCTCATTCTTATTTTTAGTTTTGATGATGATATTAAGCATAATTACTTTCAGAAAAAAAGATTTTTAAATGTTCAGGTTAACTGTTATATTTTCCCTTCTTCTGCTTTTTTCATCCTGCGGGACTAAAACCGAAACAGATAATATTACCCCATCACAGTGGGAACTTTTCAGCTATCTTCCGCAGAACACCGAATACCTCTTATATGCCAACCTTGATGCCGTCAGAAAAACTAAAGCCGGAGAAGAGAACCTGGCAACGTCGCTGCCGGAAGAACCCGGGGGCGGCTGGCTGCGAAAATTTGAGCAGGCTACGGGCGCAGGACTGAAAAAAGGTATCCGTGAAATTACAATTGCAAAGACCAGGGATGATAATGCCATTGTGGTGGTGAAGGTTGAAAAGAATTACAGGAAAGTAAGAAGCTATTTCCGGGATAGTCCTGAGTTTCAGAAAAAAACCGACAGCACATATTCCCTTAAGGAAATGCCTTCGACTATTGTATATTTCCCCGGGAATAACATAGTAATTGTTTCAAACAGGGAAAACTATATTGAATCCTTTTTAAGTGATAGAAAAAACAGGCTGATAGCGAACAGTGAACTGGTTTCGATAATTAAAAATATTAAAGAAAAAAACAGCATCTGGATGGCAACAGATAAAGGTGCATTTGCAGCAGGAATATTCGATCGTATTGCAGGAAAGGATTCTAAACTGCTTTCACCGGAGATACTTTCATCGATAGATAATTTTTCCGTCTCCGCGGAATTTAATAACGGTGCTCAGATAGAGTCTGCCCTGGGATGCACCAGTGCGGGAAATGCCTACCTGATTGCGGCTGCTGTGGAAGGTGCCATAGCTATGAATATACTCTCGCATAAAAACTATAAGCTTGGTAAAATATTTGATAAAATGGACATAAACCGGGAAGGTAAACTGATCCGGTTTCATCTGAATCTTTCAGACAAGGAAATTGACGATATAAAACAATTAACCAAACTGGATAACCAGGTTAATAATTCAAAAGGTAAATTATGGTAGAAGAGAATCTGAAACTAGAAGATCTGCTCAGCAGAACAAAGAATTATGATAAGACCGACAGGATAAATAATGTGACTATTATCGGTGCAGGTGTAATGGGCCAGGGAATCGCACAAACTATATCATCAGCAGGTATTGAAGTTCGGCTGATTGAAAAAAACAAGGAATTTCTTGAAAAAGCAAAAGCTGACCTTTCCGAATCGCTTGACAGGGAAATTAAAAGATGGTCTCTTACCCAGTCGGAGAAAAAATCAATACTGGCAAGAATATCGTGGCAGATGAACTTCGATAATGTTGAAGAAACCGACCTGCTGGTGGAAGCCGTTGATGAAGATTTCGAATTAAAAAAAGGAATATTCAAACAGCTCGATGTACTGATAAGGAAGGATACAATTTTCGTATCAAATACTTCAACATTAAGTTTGACTAAACTCGCTGAGTGCACGGGAAGAGCCGATAAAGTTATCGGGATGCATTTTCTTCATCCTGTGCCCAAAGTTCCTCTGGTTGAGCTTGTAAAATGTCTTCACACTTCTAATGCAACAGTCGAAATAATAAAAGCCTTCGCGGCTACAATCGGGAAGACTCCTGTTGAAGTATACGAGTATCCCGGATTTGTAACCACCCGGGCGATTGTACCCCTTTTAAATGAAGCAATGTATATTCTGCTTGAAGGTGTGGCTACTGCAAAAGATATTGATACAGCCATGAAGCTTGGGTATAACTTTGCATATGGACCGTTGGAAATGGCTGATATGATGGGACTGGATGAAGTACTTGCGTGGATGGAAACTTTATGGAAGACACTCGGCGAACCCCGCTAC
>DATFVA010000408.1:0-2470 GCA_035260565.1 Ignavibacteriaceae bacterium
AGTTCCATTGTGGATTATGCCGACAGAAACAATTGTATACTATTCGGCGATGCGGGTGCGGCGGTCCTTCTTGAACCAACAGAAGATACCAATTACGGGTTGATTGATTCTATTTTGAAAGTTGATGGCTCAGGTCAGGAGGCTCTCCATATGAAGGGCGGCGGCAGTCTTAACCCCCCGTCTCACGAAACCGTCGATAAAAAAATGCATTATCTCTACCAGGATGGTAAAGCAGTTTATAAGGTAGCTGTAAAAGGTATGGCGGATATATCCTATGAAATTATGAAGAAGAATAACCTTAAATCTGAAGACATTGCATACCTTGTGCCTCACCAGGCTAATCTGAGAATCATTGACGCAACAGCAGAACGAATGGGTATAGGTAAGGATAAGGTAATGATAAATATTAATAAATACGGAAATACCACGGCGGCTACAATCCCATCCTGCCTCGTTGATTACTACAGGGCAGGCAAGTTAAAAAAAGGCGACAAGCTTATATTTTCTGCATTTGGTGCAGGCTATACATGGGGTGCAACTTATGTGGTCTGGGGGATGGATTAATTATTGTGTCATTATTTCTTAAGAATAATTAATGAGTAAAAAAGCTTTCTTATTTCCTGGTCAGGGTTCCCAGTATGTCGGTATGGCTCAGGATTTATTTGAGAATTCCGTCGAAGCTAAGGAAATGATTAAAACTGCGGATGATGCCTTGGGCCTAAACCTTTCATATATAATGTTTAATGGTCCGGAAGAACAGCTGAAGCAGACAGAATTTACTCAGCCTGCAATTTTTCTGCATAGCGTTATCCTTGCAGGTCTCATTCGTACCCTTCACCCTGACGCAGCTGCCGGTCACTCGCTGGGAGAATACTCGGCTCTCGTATCTGCTAATGCCATTCAGTTTTATGATGCAGTTAAATTGGTTAGGGTAAGAGGTAGAGCTATGCAGCAGGCGGGTGAAGAGAACCGGGGAACAATGGCCGCAATCATCGGACTTGATTCAGCCATTGTGGATCAATGCTGTACGGAAGCTTCCTCAGATGGAATTGTTCAATGCGCAAACTTTAACTCTCCAGGTCAGGTTGTCATCTCCGGCTCGGTTGATGGCGTTAAAAAGGCAATGCAGATATGCAGGGAAAAAGGCGCGAAGCTTGTAAAAGAACTTGTGGTAAGCGGAGCATTCCATTCTCCTTTGATGAACTCAGCAAAAGGTATCTTAAAAACTGCATTGGACAATACTAATGTTTATGACGGCAGGATTCCTGTCTATGCTAATGTTACTGCCAAACCGGTAATTGTTAAAGAAGAAATTAAGAAATTATTGTTTGAACAGGTGACTTCTCCCGTAAAGTGGGAAGAGACTATTCATAACATGATAAATGACGGAATCGAAGAGTTTTATGAGATCGGCCCCGGAAAGGTTCTGCAGGGCCTGGTCAAAAGAATAAATCCTGAAGTTAAATGTTACAATATTGATAAATATACGGATGTGGAGAAATATATCTGATGAGCGAAAAATTTACCCGGGAAATTAATGGGATAAAGATTGATCCTGTTATCTTTACCTTCAGTTTCAGCTGCAGATGTTCAGGTGAGTGCTGTTATTACGGCGTTTATACCGATCTGAAGGAACATGAACTTATAATGTCATTAAAAGATAAACTTATCCCCCTGTTTGATGAAACCCAGGTGACAAATACTAAAAAGTGGTTTGAGGCTCCTGAAGTGGATGAAGACTTTGAATCAGGAATGGCCGTTGGAACTGAAGTGATTAACGGGAAATGTACTTTCCTTGATAAGAATGGGCTTTGTTCCTTGCAGAAGCTGGCTAACATTGAAGGTGAATATAAGTGGAAATACAAACCCCTTTATTGTATATTATTTCCTTTAACAATTTATGAAAATACATTGACGATTGACGATGAGCATATAGACAGGTTGAAATCTTGTAATCATAATCCTGCTGCTGAAACATCCATTTATGATTCATGCAAAGAAGAACTGAAACACCTCTTTGGTGAAAAAGGATTTATAGAATTAGATAATTATAAAACAGAATACCTTCAGGGGATTAAAACAGGAGAAATTGTAGATGAACGGAAAGACTAAAAGAGCAATAGTTACCGGCGGAACAAGAGGAATAGGCAGGGCAATAGTAAAAGAACTTGCCGCGAAAAGTTGCTGCGGTGTGCTGTTCTCTGATGTGGCATTTATATATAATAGCTGTGACGAATGTGCGGAGGAACTCGAAAGAGAAATCGGAGCCCTGGATACTAAAATATATGGGTTTAAGGCCGATGCCTCTTCGCTGCAAGATGCCCAAAAAACAGTTAATGAAGCTATAGAAAAACTTGGTGGAGTAGATATACTTGTAAATAATGCCGGTATTACAAGAGATAATCTGTTGTTAAGGATGACAGAAAAAGACTTTGATGATGTTATTTCTGCAAATCTTAAGAGCGTCTTC
>DATFVA010000409.1:0-2372 GCA_035260565.1 Ignavibacteriaceae bacterium
AGGGGCAAATATCTTTGACCTTGTTTTCACCGGGTTTGTAAGTTGACATTAATGTGTTGTCGGTTGTATGATTATTCAAATTTTCGACTTTTTCGAATATCACTTTAATTGAAATCCGGGAATAATTTTCAAATGTTCAATTTTCATTTCGTTGCGAACTTATAACATTCAAAGAGGCTATGTATTTAATTCAGACTAACTCTGCTTTTCGTAATTATTACACAGCCTCTTCTAAGAAAATTTCCCCTTAATTTTATTTAAAGTTTAGGTCATATGACCATAGGAGACTATTTTTACTTAACAAAATAAAAGGTCTTCTATGGATAAAATTCAAAATAATGACTCTTATGGTCTTAAGCGTCTTGAGTCGAAAAACGCTAAGAACGCTATTATCCAAAAACTGTCTCAGGATTTTAACCTCACTCCTATTATTGCTGAAGCATTTTATAAACAGGTCTCTATTTATTTTCAGGAACATTCCAATATCTCTCTTTCTTCTGGTGAGGTTTCCTATGAAGCTGTTTGTTCAACTGAACCGGCCGGAAAGCATATAAGTCTTACCCGTAAGGTAACCTGCCGTCTTAAACTGATGGACATTAATTCTGACTTTGATGTCCTGGCTAACTTTGGTCTTGCAGGTATGAGACGTCATCGGATTGAACGCTTGACCCGTCAGGCCTATGATCAGGGTGCCCTGCTGACTTATGAAGATCTTGCCCTTCTGCTTACTACCTCTCCTGCTACCATTAAACGTGATGCATTCTTCCTTCGCAGGGAAGGAAAGTTTATTATGACAAGAGGAACCAAACTTGATATGGGACCAGGTCTCTCTCATAAATCCATTATCCTTGACCTTTATTTTAAGGGTTATTCCTTCACTGATATCGAACTTAAGACTAATCATTCTGAGACTTCCGTTAAGCGATATCTTGCTGATTTTATTCAGATTGCTACTCTTTACAGACAAAATTTTTCTCATCAGCAGATCAGACTTATTGCCCAAAAATCTGACAGATTAGTCAGGGAGTATATACAGCTCTATGACATCTACTATAAGCTCGATAACCAAAGACTTCTTGATCTTATATCTCCTGAAGCAGCTGATGATCAGTCTAAAAAAAAATCCGGCCTTTCAAATGGCAGAGGAGGCAAAATCAATGAGTAAAGCCTTAACCAAAGAACAGATACAGTTAAAGAAGTTCAGACGTCTTTCTGATAAATCCCTCGAGCAGCATCTTCTTTACAGATTCCTTAATAACTATGGTTATGATAGAGGTGAGATTACCGCCCGGGCTATTATAAATGATATTCTTCAGCTTATTGATCATTACTTCCTTGTCTCCACTATTGATGATAACCTCCACCATATTAACTACGGACAACTCGTCTGGATGGCTATCCCTGTTGATGAGTTTCCTAAAAGAGGTAAGTCTATTGCTAATTCCAGACTTAAACCAGTAGTACTCTCATTTATTAATGATCAGGATATCGCTCATATTTCTAATGGCTTTGACTCCAGAACACTTCGTAAAAACAGACTTAAAAGATGGGTTGACCAGGCTTTTGATCAAGGAGCTTTACTTACTCAGCTCGATCTGGCCGTTCTCCTTGGCGTTTGTGATGCTGTGGTTTCCCAATATGTTCAGGAGATTCAATCCGAGGGTCATCTTCTGCCTACCCGTGGCAACATTCACGACCTTTCTGGTGCCATTACCCATAAACGTGAGATCATTACTCTTTATCTTCAGGGTTATCTCACCCCGGATATTGCTCTTAAAACTAACCATTCTAATGAAGCTGTTGATCGCTACATCAAAGATTATCACCGGGTTGAAATACTCTGGAAACATGATATTAAAGATCCCGATAGAATAGCTCACTTATCTGGATTATCTAAACGTGTCGTTCAGCAGTATATTGATCTGTTACCGGCTAAATTGAAAAACAACTTGTCAAAGAACGATGAAATTGTTTAATTTTTACTGAAACTATTGTTTAATTTAAGGGAAACGATTTTTTTTCGTTTCCCTTTAAAGATTTTGTTCTTATTTAACTTATTTATTTATAACTACTTAGCTTCTCCTCTGGTCATTTGATACTATTTCAACAACATTAACTTCTTAGTTGAAACAAATGAACCACTAATTACTCTGTAAAAATAAACACCACTGGCTAATCCACCCGCATTCCAGGAAACAGAATAATAACCGGGGGCCTGTTCCTCATCAACCAGCGTTTTTACAAGATCACCAAGTATATCATATATCCGCAAGGAAACATGATTCTTCTCAGGTAATTGATATTTAATTGTTGTAGTTGGATTAAAAGGATTCGGATAATTCTGTTCAAGTTCATACTTTGTGGGTAGAACA